>CAXSHC010000234.1:0-3863 GCA_964236745.1 uncultured Acetobacteraceae bacterium | reverse complement strand
ACCCAGGACGTGACGCTGCGGGAGAAGTTCGAGGGCACGCCGGAGAAGGTGATCAACCTGTTCTCGTTCATCGCCGAGGACGTGCGCAACATCCTGGCCTCGCTCGGCGTGCGCACCCTGAACGAGATCGTCGGCCGCACCGACATGCTGCACCAGGTCAGCCGGGGGGCGGACTACCTCGACGACCTCGACCTGAACCCGCTGCTGGCGCAGGCCGATCCCGGCCCGCACGCGCGCTTCTGCACCCGCGAGGGCCGCAACGAGGTGCCGGAAACCCTGGACGCGCAGATGGTCGCCGACGCCAGGCCACTGTTCGAGCACGGCGAGAAGATGCAGCTGCACTACAACGTGCAGAACACCCACCGCGCGATCGGCACCCGGATCTCGTCGCGCATCGTGCGCCGCTTCGGCCAGGACGTTCTGGCGCACGGCCACCTCACCGTGCGACTGCGCGGCTCGGCCGGGCAGTCCCTGGGCGCGTTCGCGGTCAAGGGGCTCAAGCTCGAGGTGATCGGCGACGCCAACGATTATGTCGGCAAGGGATTGTCCGGCGCCACGATCGTGGTGCGCCAGCCGCCCTCGTCGCAGCTGGCCAGCAACCACAACGCGATCGTCGGCAACACCGTGCTGTACGGCGCCACCTCCGGCGCGCTGTATGCGGCGGGGCAGGCGGGCGAGCGCTTCGCGGTGCGCAACTCGGGCGCCGTTGCCGTGGTGGAGGGCTGCGGCGCCAACGGCTGCGAGTACATGACCGGCGGCACCGTGGTGGTGCTGGGCCCGGTGGGCGACAATTTCGGTGCCGGCTTCACCGGCGGCATGGCCTTCGTCTACGACAGCGCGGACGATTTCGAGATACGCGCCAACCCGGACACCCTGACCTGGAGCCGCGTGCTCGAGCCGCGCTGGCACGACGAGCTGCTCCGCTTGGTGGAAACCCACGCCCGCCAAACCAGCAGCCGCTTCGCCGCCCTGTTGCTGCACGAGTGGAACAAGGCGCTGCCGCGGTTCTGGCACGTGGTGCCGAAGGAGTATGCGAATTACCTGGTGTTGGAGGACAAGGCGGCGCAGCCGAGGCTGGCCGGCTAGAACCACCCCGCCGGCCGTTCCCTGTCCGGCTTCCAGGGAATGGCCGGCACGGGAACGCACCGGGATGGCGACGGTGAGAACCGTCGTGAGCACTCAATCCCTGCCGGGTGATCGGCCTGCCATCCCCAGCCGATGGTCTTCGGTGCGAGGCGGCGATGTCGAGGCGTTTCGCGTCCATGGCGGGAAGAAGCGGTGCAGCGCCGTGCGTGACGCGGCTTCACCGCGTCGCCACGATGATCCCGACGACCCGAACCGTGAAGCCAGGCGACGGCCCGCTGCATCCTGCCGAGGCGGCAGCCTGCGTGCTGCCGTGGGACCGCGGTCAGGCTCCCGGAGCGGCCGGCATGTCGCGTCCCGCCCCGGCGGATGCGCGCTCCCAGGCCAGGTGGTGGCGCGCCGGCCGAAGCCGGGACCGGATCGCGCAGGGCACGTCCCCCATGTCGTCGCGACGGCGTCGAGCATGCCGGGCGGGGGGTCGGCCGTTGGCCGGGCTCCGACGTCGCACGCCTGCCGGAGGGTCGTTCCCAGGCCGCCGTGGCCGGAAGCACGATCGTGACCGATCGCCTCGCATCCCCGGCCGGGACCAGCCGTTGTTTCCGTCGCCGGGATGGTCCGGCGCGATGATCGGGCAGGTTCGTATGATATCCGGCACAATCGGCACCTTGTTCACCGATGGTCTGCAATACCTTCACGGCGCGCACCAGCAGGGTGCGAACCAGGCCGCGGCCAACGTGCGCGCTTCCACCTCGCCGAAGCTGCGCGCGATGCTCAGGACTGGGGCGAAGCGGAACCGCACGCAGGCGCGCCGCCTGGAAAAGGTGTTCAAGGTGGCGGGTCTGCGTCCCGACGGCCGCAAGGATCCTGCGATGCAGGGGATCGTGGACGCCAACGACGCCCTGGTCGCGCAGGCGCCGGACCCCGTCGCCCGCGACCTGGTAAACATCGCGTCCGGACAGGTGGCGGCGCATTTCTACCTCGCCACTTACGGCACGCTGCGTTCCTATGCCCAGCTGCTCGGCCACAAGAAGGCGGCACGCCTGCTGGGCAAGACCCTGGGCGAGACGGGCAGCCTGGACAGGACGTTCACCAGGCTGGCGCGTCGCCTGAGCCGGCAGTCTGGTGCTGCTGGCTACAACAACGTCGGCAGGAAGGGCGGCAAGCGGCCAGTCGCTACCGTTGTCTCCATGCTCAGCGGCATCGCCGTGGCCGCCCTCGCCACCGCGGGAACCGGCCGCCGGCCGGACTGATACTCGACCCCGCCCGCCCTCGCACCGGCGGGACCCGACCGACCGCTGGTCCGGTTCCGCCGCACTCTTCATGCAACCGTCACACTGGTGCCGACACCGCGACCCTTCGCCGGGCTAGAACACGGCGAACACGAGCGAGTGCTGCTTCATGTCGGACGCCACCCTCAACCGCGCAGGTCCATTCGCCACCAAACAGGGAACGGCACGCAAGGGCGCCCGCCCGGGGGTGCCCAACCTTCCGAGCGTGATCCGGGTCGCCGTGCTTCTGCTGGGCGGGCTCGGCTATGCGGTTTACGGGCTGGTTTCCGCCATGCACGAAACCCATGCGGCACCCCTGGCGATCGGCACGCTGGTGCTGCTGGGCCTGGCGCTGCTGATCGCGCTCGGCTTCGAGTTCGTCAACGGCTTCCACGACACCGCCAACGCGGTCGCCACCGTGATCTACACCCGCAGCCTGGCGCCGCCGGTTGCGGTGGTGTGGTCCGGGTTCTTCAACTTCCTCGGCGTGCTGGTATCGACCGGAGCGGTGGCATACTCGATCATCACCCTGCTGCCGATCGACCTGATCCTGAACTCCGGCAGCACCAGCGGCTATCCGATGATCTTCGCCCTGCTGCTGGCGGCGATCATCTGGAACCTCCTGACCTGGGCGTTCGGCATCCCGAACTCGTCGTCGCACGCCTTGATCGGCTCCATCCTCGGCGTGGGCCTGGCCAACCAGCTCATGACCCCGCCGGGCGTCGCCAGCTCCGGCGTGCAATGGGACCAGGCGTTCAAGGTCTTGAAGTCGCTGGTGTTCAGCCCGATCGTCGGCTTCGTCGCCGCCGGCGGGCTGCTGCTGCTGGGCAAGCTGCTGATCCGGCGCCCGGAGTTGTGGAAGGCTCCGGAAGGCGACAAGCCGCCGCCGCTGTGGATCCGCGGCCTGCTGATCCTGACCTGCACCGGCGTGTCGTTCAGCCATGGCGGCAACGACGGGCAGAAGGGCATGGGCCTGATCATGCTGATCCTGATTGGCGCCGCTCCCACCGCCTTCGCGCTGAACCGCGCGATTCCGGAATCCGAGACGCCCGCCTTCGTGCAGACCAGCCAGCAGGCAGCGGCGATCTTCCAGGCACACGCGTCCGGCGTGCCGGCCACCGACCCGGGCCATGCGCGCGGCGTGGTCGACACGGCACTCAAGACCAGGCAGCTCGACAGGCCCGTGGTGTATTCGGCCCTGGCCTCGCTTTCCACCGACATCGCCACCAAGATCCGCAACTACGGCGCGATCAGCCACGTGCCCGCCGAGGCGGTGTCCAACGTCCGCAACGACATGTACCTGACCGCCGAGGCGGTGCGCATCCTGCCCAAGGCCGGCGGCCATTTTCCCGCAGCCGAGCAGGCGACGCTGAAGAGCTATGCCGGCGACCTCAACCACGGCACCCGCTTCATCCCGGTCTGGGTCAAGGTGTCGGTCGCGGTGGCGCTCGGCCCCGGCACCATGGTCGGCTGGAAGCGCATCGTCGTCACCGTGGGCGAGAAGATCGGCAA
>CAXSHC010000233.1:3132-5133 GCA_964236745.1 uncultured Acetobacteraceae bacterium | reverse complement strand
CGGACCAGCCCGGCCACCAGCGCGGGAACGCTTCCCGCCTCGGTCCAGGCGGGATCGAATTCCTGCGGCTCGCCGCCCGCCATCTGCCAGATCCGGTGCGCAATCCTGACCGGCGCCACGCCCTCCCAAGCCTTCTGGCACTCGTCAGTATGCAGCAGGGATTTCGCCACCGCTTCCAGGCTTTCGCCGCGGTCGATCCGCTCGGCATGGTGCAGCAGCCCGCCGCGATCAACGGTGCGGCGCAGCAGGAGCCGGTAGAGGTGGACGACCCAGAGGAGGCGCTCGACCTCACCAGACCCCCCGCGATTCTCGACAGGCAAGGATCAGGCCCCGATCCGCTCCAACCCGCCGAGATACGGCCGGAGTACCTCAGGCACGTCGATGCCGCCATCGGCGCGCTGATACGTTTCCATCACCGCGATCAGCGCCCGGCCGACCGCCACCCCAGACCCGTTCAGCGTGTGCACGAACTCCGGCGCCGCTTTTCCCCCTGCCACGGGCTCGCGGCGCATGCGCGCATTCATGCGGCGGGCCTGGAAGTCGCGCGTGTTGGAGCACGAGCTGACCTCTCGCCAGGCCTGCTGCCCAGGCAGCCACGCTTCGAGATCGTGGGTGCGGGCGGCACCAAACCCGGTGTCGCCGGCGCAGAGCAGCATGCGCCGGTACGGGATCTCCAAACGCTCCAGCACGGTTTCCGCCGCGCGCGTCATGCGCTCGTGCTCTGAGGCACTGTCCTCCGCCGCCACCACGGATACCAGCTCCACCTTCATGAACTGGTGCTGCCGCAGCATTCCCCGCGTGTCTCGCCCAGCAGCGCCGGCCTCGCTCCGGAAGCAGGCGGACAAGGCCGCCACCCGGATCGGCAACACCGCCTGCGGCAGGATCTCGCCCGCAACCAGGCTGGTCAGCGGCACCTCCGCAGTCGGGATCAGCCAGCGCCCATCCTCGGTCCGGAACGACTGGTCGGCGAACTTGGGCAGCTTGTCGGTGCCGAACATCGCCGCCTCGTTCACCAGCAGCGGCACCGCGTGTTCCACGTAGCTGTGTTCGGTCACGTGGAGGTCCAGCATGAACTGCCCGAGCGCCCGTTCCAGCCGTGCCAGGGGTCCGCGCAGCACCACGAAGCGGCTGCCGGCCAGCTTCGAGGCAGCGGCGAAGTCCATCATGCCCAGCGCTTCGCCGAGCTCGTAGTGCTGCTTCGGCGCGAACGCGAACTCGCGGCGCACGCCGTGCTCGCGCAGCACCACGTTGGCCGCTTCGTCGACACCGTCCGGCACCTCCGGATCGAGCCGGTTCGGCAGCTCCGCCAGCGCCGACTGCACCGCCCGCTCCTCGGTCGACGCGTCCGTTTCCAGCCGGTCCATCTCGTCCTTCAGCGAAACGGCGTCCGCTTCCAGAAGCGTCGTGTCGCCGCCACCCCGCCTGGTCTGGCCGACTTCCCGCGACAAGGCGTTGCGACGCGCCTGCAGCTCCTGCAGCCGGGTCAGCGCGGCCCGTCTGCGCTCGTCACGCGCCAGCAGCACCGCTGCCGCCGCGGGCAGCCCGCGCCGCGCAAGCGCTGCGTCGAAACCGTCCGGATCGGTGCGCAGCGCGCGCAGGTCGTGCATCAGGGCTCCTCCGCAGCCGCCGGCTTCGGCTCCACCAGCCGGGCGCAGATGATGGAAATCTCGTAGAGCCCGATCAGCGGCACCGCGAGCCCGGTCTGGGTGATCACGTCCGGCGGGGTCAGGATCGCCGCGGCCACGAAAGCGCCGACATAGGCATAGCGACGCGCCTTTCTCAAACCCTTGGCGGTCACCAGGCCGACGCGTGCGCACAGCGTCAGCACCACGGGCAGCTCGAAGGCGATGCCGAACGCCATGATGAGCTTGGTGACGAGAGCCAGGTACTCGCTGACCTTGGCCTGCAGCTGGATCTGCAGCCCGTCGTCGCCGCCTGTGGTCTGGAAGCTCAGGAAGAACTTCCACGCGAACGGGAACACGAAGTAGTACGCCAGCGCCG
>CAXSHC010000233.1:0-3122 GCA_964236745.1 uncultured Acetobacteraceae bacterium | reverse complement strand
CCAGGAACGGCAGGAAGGCCCGCTTCTCGCTGCGGTAGAGCCCGGGAGCGATAAACATCCACGACTGGATCGCCACTACCGGGAAGCTCAGGAACGAGGCGCCGAAGAAAGCCACCTTGATATAGGTGAAGAACGCCTCGTAGAGCGCGGTGTAGATCAGGTGTGGCTGCTCGCCCTTCTGCCGCATGATCTGCGCCAGCGGCTGCGCCAGGAACAGGTAGATCGCCTGTGAATAATGGTAGCAGAGCAGGAACGCGATCGTGAAAGCGACTGCGGACCACAGCAGCCGCTTGCGCAGCTCGACCAGATGCTCGAGCAGCGGCATTGCCTGGTCGTTGATGGGATCGTCGGGCAGGACAGTCTGTCTCCGGATGAAAAGGGAAGCGGCCCGCGCCGTCAGCCGGGGCCGGAAGCGGCGCCGGGACGGACCCCGCCCGGCCGGACCGCCGGGTTGGCATGGCGTGGCCGCGGCGGCACGAAAGCGGGCGGCCCCGCCCGCGCCCGCTCCACCCTTAGCCGTCCGGCCACGCGCGGCGGCAGGATAGGCGGCCCCGGATCGGAAGCCGCGAGCGCCGCCTCGTCGATCTCCTCGCCGGGTGGTTCATGCGCGATCCCGTTGGCGGCGGTGGCCTTCGGGTTGTGCCAGCCATGGTTGCCGCTCACTACCAGGTGCTCCGGCACTGTGCGCTCGGCAAACGGCGACCCGGTGCCGGTACCGCTGCCAGTGCCGGTGCCGACCGCCACCGTCTGGGGCGCGGACGCGTAGCGCGGCGCCGCATCGGCCAGTGGCTTCTCGTCCAGCGTGCGCTTGAGCGAGCCGTCCTCGTCCATCGCCTTCATGATCTGGCCGCGGACGTTGAACGAGCGCAACTGGCGCAGCTGGTCGCGGGCCTCGCCCAGGTCGGCCTCGCGGACCATGTCGTCCACGTGGGTCTGAAACTCGCCCGCGAGCTTGCGGCCCTTCTTCAGGAGGTTGGTTATGGTCCGTATCGCGACCGGCATGTCCTTCGGCCCGATGAACAACAAGCCCACGACGCCGATGAGTGCCAGCTCAGGCCACGCGAAGTCGAACATTGTCCCAGGGTCCCAAAGGTCGCGCGGTCGCGCGTTCACGGGTGGACGCTAACACGGCAACCCGCCCTCAACCATCCGCCGACGCGCCCGCATCCGGCAACTCGGACAGCAGTTCCTCCCGACGCGGCAGGTCGCGCAGGTCGCGCAGGCCGAAATGCGTCAGGAACTGCGGCGAGGTGCCCCACAGGGTCGGCCGCCCCGGCACCTCCTTGCGTCCCCTGGACACGATCAGGGAGGTTTCCAGAAGCAGGTCCAGCGTCGCCTGCCCCAGCGACACCCCGCGTATCGCCTCGATCTCGGCACGGGTGCAGGGCTGGTGGTAGGCGACAACCGATAGCGTTTCCATGGCCGCGCGCGGCAGGCGCCTCGGCCGCTCGATCACGCGCGTCAGCAATGGCGCCAGGTCGGAAGCGGTGCGGAACTGCCAGCCCCCCCCGACCGGCAGGAGCTCCACGCCCCGGCCGGCGTAGTCGCGGCACAGCGTCGCGATCACCGCTTGCGCCGCCGCTCCCGCTTCCTGGCCCTCGTCCAGCAGCCCTTGCGACAACAGCAGCTCGGCCACCACGCGCTCCGTGACCGGCTCGGCGGCGGCGAAGATCAGCGCCTCGACCAGACGGGCCGGGCGCGCCATGCCGTCCGGCACGCCGCTCATTCCGCCGCCTGCCCTAGCACGCCCGCTCCCCCGCCGCGCCTGAACGACACCGGGCCGAACGGCTGCTCCTGTTGCAGCTCGATCATGCCGTCGCGCGCCAGCTCCAGCCCGGCCAGCAGCATGGCGGCCAGCGCCGCGCGTCGCGGCCGTCCCGGCAACCCGGCCGGATCGGGCGGCCCCGGCAGGAACCGTTCCAGCGCCTGCCACGACGCACCGTCGCCGAGCATGCGACACAAGCGTTGCGACGCCTCCATCACCGTGAGCACACGCTCGCGTCGCGGCCGGTACACGCGCCGCCGCGCCCGCCTGCGCGAACACGCGAGATAGGCTCCGAGCAGCCGGCCCAGATCCACCGACAACCCGCTCCGGTCGATCTCGCGAAGCGCTTCCGGCGCGCCGCGCGCCCACACGTCCCGCCCCAGCACCGGGCGCGCCTGCAGCCAGGACGCCGCCTCGCGAACCTTTGCCAGCTCCGCCAGCCGGGCCTGCAGCAGTTCGATTGCCGCCTCGCCCTCCTCCGGCGCCACCGGATCCGGTAGCAGCAGGCGCGACTACAGCCAAGCGAGCCATGCCGCCATCACCATCCAGTCCGCCGCCAGCTCGGGCCGCACCCCGTCCACCGCCGCGAGATACTGCTCCACCAGGTGCAGGATGGAGATACGTCCGAGATCCACCTTCTGCAGCCGCGCCAGCTCCAGAAGCAGGTCGAGCGGACCCTCGAAGCCGTCAAGCCGGAGCACCGGCGCCCCTGCCCCCGGTCCGGGCCCGGCGAGCCCCACCATCGCCGCGGCGGCCCCGGTCACGACAACAGCGCCGCGCGCTCCGCGGCCAGCGCCTCCGGATCGAAGAACCGCCTGCGACGCGCCGCCAGGGCCGCCGCCGAATCGAGTCGGGCACGCGCCTGTGCGTTCGGCTCGCCCGCCGCTTCCAGCACCGACCGGGTATCCTCCAGAACGCCGGAACAATGCAGCGCCACATCGCATCCGGCGGCGAGGCAGGCGGCGGCCGCCTTGCCGGGATCGCCGTCCACCGCGCGCATGCTCAGGTCGTCCGACACCAGGACGTTGTCGAACCCGATCCGGCCGCGCACCACCTCCCGCAGCACCGCGCGCGACAGCGTCGCCGGATGCACCAGGTCCAGCCGGCGGTAGCGGACATGCGCCGTCATCAACCAAGGCAGCCAGCGCAGGCTGCGGAACGGCAGCAGATAGTCCTCGTCCACGTCGTCGAGCTCGGGAAGCAGGTGATGGCTGTCCACCGACGCCCGCCCGTGTCCGGGCACGTGCTTGCCCACCGGCTGCACCCCGGCCGACAGCAGCCCGTCCGCCACCGCTCCCGCCAGAACGGCCACCGCTTCCGGTTTGGCCGCATGGGCCCGGTCGCCGATCACGTCGCT
>CAXSHC010000232.1:0-5141 GCA_964236745.1 uncultured Acetobacteraceae bacterium | reverse complement strand
CCAGCCCAGCCATCACCCGCGACGGGCTTTCGTTGTAGGTCGGCAGCAGCAGGGCGGTGCGCGTGGACAGCTCCGGCAACGGGCCGTCGCGGTCGATGCCGAGCCCGAGCCCGCCGCGCGCCACCAGCGACGCGAAGCCGCCCAGCGCCGAGGTGAAGGCGAGCGCGATCCAGGCGAACAGCACCACGAACAGCGCCAGCACCACGAGGCCGAGCGCGTTGGCCCCGTTGCCGTTCAACACGAAGTACATCTCGTAGCCGCCGCCGATCGTCAGCAGCATTGCGCCGCCGATCACGAACAAGCGGCGCAGCCCCAGGCCACGCGGCCGGGTGGCCGGCTGTCGTCCGGTCCGGGGTGCCTCCCCCAGCGACTGCACCGGCATCGGGAGCGGCGCTTCCGGCGGCAGCGCCGGCCCGCCCGTCATCAGGGTGTCCAACGATACACCCACTGCTCCGACACCGGCCCCCCCTCGCCCGACAGGGTGCAGTGCAGCTCGGCCAGCCTGGCCGATCCGGGATAGAACTCGAAGGTGATGCGCCAGCCCCCCATCGGCGGGTTCTGTTCCACCACCACGTTGCGGATCGCACCCGTGCTGGCGCCGAGCTCGGCATGCAGCTTCGCGTCCGCACCCAGCGACTTCAGCGTGCCACCGGTGAAGTCGAGCATCACGAAGCGGCCCTTGTGGTCGTCGGTGGCGCCGATCCGCGTCTGCGCGGTGCGGGCGAGCCCGCTGCTCCACGGGTTGTCCCAGCACCAGTGCATCCGGTAGGTGTGGCTGTACTCGCCGCCCGCCGCGAGCGGCGCCTTCGGCCGCCAGAACGCGACGATGTTGTCGTTCACCTCGTTGGGCGTGGGCAGCTCGACCAGGTCGACCGCGCCCTCGCCCCAGTCGCCGATCGGCTCGATCCACAGCGACGGCCGCTTCTCGTAGCTCAGCGCCAGGTCCTGGAAGTCGGCGAAGGCGCGCTTGCGCTGCATCAGGCCGAAGCCCTTGGGGGCGGTGTCGGCGAACGCGCTGACCTGCAGGTCGATGGGGTTGGCCAGCGGGCGCCAAAGCTGGTCGCCCTTGCCGGTCCACATCGACAAGCCCTCGCTGTCGTGGGCGGCCGGGCGGGCGTCGTCGACGTGCTGGCGATCGTTGGCGTCGAAGAAGAACATGCCGGTGAGCGGGGCGATGCCGGAGCTGGCGATGGAGCGCCTGGGATACAGCACGCTTTCCACGTCGAACACGGTCTCGTCGCCCGGCCGTATGGTGAAGCGGTACGCGCCGGCGACGCTGGGGCTGTCGAGCAGCGCGTGCACCACCATGGCGCTGGTGCCGGGGGCGGGCTTCTCCAGCCAGAACGCCCGGAACAGCGCGAACTCCTCCTTCTGCTCGCCGGTGCCGTTGGCGAAGCCGCGCGCGGACAGACCGTAATCCTGTCCCCGGGCGACGGCGCGGAAGTAGCTGGCGCCCAGGAACACGCACACCTCGTCGAAATAGTCCGGGCGGTTCAGCGGGTAGTGCAGGCGGAAGCCCGCAAAGCCGAGGTTGTCCGGCACGCGCAGGTGCGGGTCCTCGTAGTCGAACAGGTCCGGGTCGTAGCCGAGCCTGGCCGCCCGGCCGTCCTTGACCTCGAAGATGTCGATGCGCGGCCGGTACAGGAAGCCGCGCGGCAGGAACTCGACCTGGAAGCTCAGCCCCTGGCCACGCCACAGCGCGGCGTCCTTCTTGAAGCGGATGCCGCGATACTGGTCGAAGCTGAGCGCGTTGACCGGCCCCGGCAGCTTCTCGTCCGGCGCCGCATACGGATGCCCCGCCATCGCCTGCGCCAGCCTGCGCACGCTGGCGCCGTCGAACGGGCCGGGTGCCGCGGCCGGCGCCGGTGCCGCCGCTCGTGCCGGCGACCCCGGCCTGCCGATCGCCGCCGCGATCGACGCAGCCGCGCCAGCCTGAACCAGATCCCGTCGAGACAACGTCACCGCCCACCCTTTCCAGCCGTCCTGCGACCGTTCGTAGCAGGACATGGCTAGGGTTGGGTTATGGCATTTTCACGGCGTCGGACCCACCGGAAACGTTGCGCAATCGCACCACATAATCACTCTGCTTCATGGTTGATTGCGGTTGCCATCATTTGCTGTCGCAGTATGGTGGCAGGAACAACTTCCTGTGCGGGTTCTCCCCCATGCCGCTTGCCGATCTGCCCATCCGACGATCCCGACCCTCACCACGGCCTCTGGGACAGCCTTCGCGACGGCTGCGCCCGACCCTGCTGCTCGGCGCCGGCCTGCTCGGCCTGCCGGGAGCGGCTCGTGCCCAGGGCCACTCGCCCACGCTGCACACCACGCCGCAGTTCTCCACCCTGCCCGAAGCCCGCAGCAACCCGACCAAGGCGCAGGCGCCGCGGGTGATCCACACCTTCGACTGGGGCGTGTTCAACCAGCTGGACGCCTCGCCCGCGGGCTTCGGCCCGGTGGCGCGCTACGGCGTCACGCGATGGGCCGAGGACTGGAGCGCCCTGCGCGACCCCCGGCTGCGCGACGACCCGTTCGACCCGCTCAAGTTCATCCCGCTCAACGGCGCCAAGGACGTCTACCTGACGCTCAGCGGCGAATCCCGGCTGAAGAACTGGTTCGAGAACCGCCCCTTCCTAGGGCAGCAGAAACCCGACGATTCCGGGCGCATGACGCTGCGAAACATCGTCGGCGCCGACCTGCACGTGGGCGAGCACCTGCGCGTCTACGGCGAGCTGATCAACGGCGACGCGGCGGGCTGGAACGCGTACGGCTACAGCTCCAACTACCGCACCCGGCTCGACGTGCAGCAGCTGTTCGTGGAAGCCAAGACCCGGATCGCCGGCGCGCAGACCGGGATCATGGTCGGGCGGCAGGAGTTCCTCGACGCGCCGAACTACGTGCTCTACCTGCGCGAAACGCCGGACCTGCCGTTGTCCTGGAACGGCGTGCGCGGCTATGCGGTCTGGCCGCGCATCCGCTTCGACGCCTGGGACTTCACCCAGACCAACACCACGCCGGGGCCGCTGCTGCGCGACAACGAGAACTACAACGCGCGGCTGTTCGGCGGCTACAGCTCCTACGCGCTGCCGGACTTCCATGCGTTCGGCGAGCCCGGCCACGTGTTCCTCGACCTGTTCTACATCGGCTACGAGCTGGGCGGCACGCCGGCGGCGATCGCCACCGCCACTGGCACCCAGTCCGGCTCCACGCTTCGCGACAACTACGGCATCCGGCTGTGGGGCCGCGCCGGGCCGATAGAGTTCTCGCTCGGTGGCATCTACCAGGGCGGCTCGTTCCGTCCCGCCCACGACGCGCCAAGGCGCAACGTGGACGCGTTCTCGGTCAACGGCTTCGCCGGCTGGCGCTTCGCGAACATCTACGGCCGGCCGCTGCTGGGCGTGCAGGCCGACGCGTACTCGGGCGGCAACTACAACAACAAGACAGGCAGCGAGAACACCTACATCGCCCCCTACAACCCGCAAAGCAACTACCTCGACACCACCACCTACTTCACCGCCTCCAACCTGGTGAACCTGGCGCCGCAGCTCGAGCTCACGCCGAGCTCCAAGACCCTGCTGCGGTTCCGGGTGTCGGAGCTGTGGCGGGAATCCACCAACGACGCGGTGTACGGCACCAGCCGGATCTATTCCTTTCGCGGCCGCTATTCCGGCGGCTGGATCGGCACCCTGCCGCAGGTCAACTTCGCCTGGCGCATCACCCGGCACCTGACCTGGACCCACGACCTCGCCCGCTTCCTCGCTTCCCGCGCGATCGAGAAGGCGGGCGCCTCCGACGGCACCTACTACCTGTCCACCCTGGCGTTCCGCTTCTGAGCACGGCCCGAACCACCGCGGCGGTGCCGGCGTTCCCTTCCCGTCGCCGTTGCGCCCAAGAGGAACGAGTTGCCACGTTTCGCCGTGTTCGCCTGCCGCCTGCTTCCCGTGCTGCTGCTCGGCGCCTGCGCGGTGCAGGACTCCCGCCTCGCCGAGCGGGCGCAGACCAGGCTGATCGGCCTGAGCGAGGTGGACCTGGAATCCTGCCTCGGCGTGCCTGACCAGCATGCGAGCTTCGGCAGCACCGACGTGCTGACCTACTACGCCACCTCCAGCAGCTCCACGAGCTACGCGGTGCCGATCGTGGGCGGGCTCGGCCTGTCGAACGGCGGCTACTGCCACGCGACGTTCCGGGTCGATGACGGGCGCGTCAGCCGGCTGCTTTATTCCGGCGAGAAGAACGCGACGCTGGCGCCGAGTTCGTACTGCGCGCCGATCGTGCGCACCTGCCTGGCCTGGCTGGACGGGCATCCGGTGCAGCGCGGCGCTGCCGGCACCCCCGGCTACCGGCCCGACACCGGCAGCGCCAACCGGGGCGCAGTGCCGCCCGGATCGCCCTCCGCCGCGCCGCAGCCCGGCGCGTCCAACGCCGCGATGCCGTCCGCCATGCCGACCGCCACCCCGCGTTGAGGCCCCGAACATGATCGCCGACCGTCGCGCCGGGATACGCCTGCTGGTTCGCGAAAGCGTGCGGCCTCTGCTGGCCTTGTTCGCCTGGGACGTGGTGGTGGTGCTGCTGTTCCAGCTGGCGCACCGGCCCTGGATGGACCAGCCGGCGCTGCCGTTCTCCTTGATCGGCTCCGCCCTGGTGCTGTTCCTGAACGTCCGCAACACCGCCGCCTACAACCGCTGGTGGGAAGCCCGCACGCTGTGGGGGGCGATCACCAACAACGCCCGCAACTTCGCGCGCCAGATGGCAACCCTGCTGGACGGCGCGCCGGACGCCACCCGGGCGATGATCGGCTTCGCGCACGTGTTGCGCGGCGCGCTGGCCGGCGCGGACGTGTCGGCGGAGGTGCGGGCGCTGCTGACGCCGGAGCTGGCGGCGCGCGTGGCCGGGCGGCGCAACCAGCCCACCGCGATCCTGTTCGAGATCGGCCTCGCGGTGCGGGCGCAGGCGGTGGCACGCGGCATCCACCCGGCGGCGCAGGCGGAGATCGACCGCATCCTGTCCGACCTGTCCAACGCGCAAGGCGGGCTCGAGCGCATACGCAACACCCCGCTCGCGATCCAGTTCTCAGCCGTGCCACGCCTGCTGGTGCGCATCTTCTGCCTGGTGCTGCCGCTGTCCATGGTGCAGGAGCTGGGCTG
>CAXSHC010000231.1:0-5155 GCA_964236745.1 uncultured Acetobacteraceae bacterium | reverse complement strand
CAACCCCGGGTGGCTTTTCCGGCCGCCAATCCGCCGGACCACGCAGCGCACGCATTCCGTCCAGACCGGCGCCCCGAGGGGCGCGGGTCGCGTGCCTTCCCCGCGGATCGATCCTCATGAACAAGACAGGCAGCGGCTTCCTGCGAAGCTGGCTCGTGAACCCACGCATTGAGGTCCTGGCCGGGGTGGTGGTGGCGCTGGCGCTTATTCCCGAAGCGATCGGCTTCTCGGTGGTGGCGGGCGTCGATCCCAAGGTCGGGCTGTATGCGTCGGTGGTGATCGCCTGCGTGATCGCCTTCACCGGCGGGCGTCCGGCGATGATCTCGGCCGCGACCGCGTCCACCGCGGTGCTGATGACCGGGCTCGTGCACGCGCACGGCGTACAGTACCTGTTCGCCGCCACGATCCTGATGGGCGTGTTCCAGATCGTGGCCGGGCTGTTGAAGCTCGGGCGGCTGATGCGGTTCGTGTCGCAGTCGGTGATGACCGGCTTCGTCAACGCGCTGGCGATCCTGATCTTCCTGGCCCAGCTGCCGCAGCTGGAAGGCGTGCCGGTGGTCACCTTCGGGCTGATCGCGCTGGGCCTCATTATCATCTACGGGTTTCCCCGCCTGACCCGGGCGGTGCCGTCGCCGCTGGTGGCGATCGCCGTGCTGACCGCAATCACGGCGGGGTTCGGCATCCACGTCCGCACCATCGCCGATTTGGGGCAGTTGCCGTCTGCGCTGCCACGCTTCGGCGTGCCCGGAGTGCCGTGGACGCTGGATACGCTGCGGATCGTGGCGCCCGTGGCGTTGACGCTCGCCGCCGTCGGGCTGCTGGAATCGCTGCTCACCGCGCAGATCGTCGACGACTTCACCGACACGCCCAGCGACAAGAGCCGGGAGTGCATGGGACAGGGCATCGCCAACATGGCGTCCGCGCTGTTCGGCGGCATGGGCGGCTGCGCCATGATCGGGCAGTCGGTGATCAACGTGTCGTCCGGCGCGCGCGGGCGGCTGTCCACGCTGGTGGCGGGGGCGTTCCTGCTGGTGCTGCTGGTGCTGCTGCAACGGCTGCTGGCGATGGTGCCGGTGGCAGCACTCACCGCAGTAATGATCATGGTGTCGATCAACACCTTCTCGTGGGGATCGCTGAAGCGCCTGCGCACCAACCCATGGCAGTCCTCGGTGGTGATGCTGGCCACCGTCGGCACGGTGGTCGCGACCGCCGACCTGTCCAGGGGGGTGCTGGTCGGGGTGGTGCTGTCTGGGCTGTTCTTCGCCAGCAAGGTGTCGCGCCTGAGCAGCACCTCGTCGCGGTTGTCGGAAGACGGGCGGGTGCGTGTCTACCAGGTGGAAGGACAAGTGTTCTTCGCATCCGCCGGGTTCTTCGCCGAGGCGATCGATGTGCTGGAGCCGGTGGAGCGCATCGTGGTCGACGTCAGCGGCGCGCACTTCTGGGACATCTCGGCCATCGCGGCGCTCGACCGCGTGGTGATGAAGGCGCGGCGCCACGATCGCGCGGTCGAGGTGGTCGGCCTGAACGCCGCCAGCACCACCATGGTGGAGCGGTTCGCGCTGCACCGCAGGGAGGGCGCGGAAGCGCCGTTGCATTGACGGCGCCGGTTCTCGTCTAGGGCGCCTCGCGTCCTGCGGTGGTTCGAAGCGCCTGCCGCTCGATCCGCGACGCCCAGTATCGCGCGAGGGCGGAGCCGGACACGTTGTGCCAGGCGCCGAAGATGGCGGCCGGGATCACCGCCACCGGGTCGAGATGACCGATCGCGAGCGCGATGGCGAGCCCGGTGTTTTCCAGGCCGACCTCGAAGGTGATGGCCTGCGAGTCCGCCTGCGTCATCCCGAACAGCTTGCGCGACGCGAGAAAGCCCAAAGCGAGGCCCAAACCGTTGTGCAGCACCACGCCGAGAAACGCGCTCAGGCCGACGGCTACAAATCGGTTGGCGCTGAGGGCGACGCCGGCCATGACGATCAGGATCAGGGCGACGGTGGACACCGCCGGCAGATAAGGAACGACGTGCCGCACCAGGCGGCTGGCCACCAT
Source organism: uncultured Acetobacteraceae bacterium (assembly GCA_964236745.1). Taxonomy (GTDB): domain Bacteria; phylum Pseudomonadota; class Alphaproteobacteria; order Acetobacterales; family Acetobacteraceae; genus Lichenicola. The sequence goes on along the minus strand of CAXSHC010000231.1, from coordinate 3,115 downwards.
CCGGATCGCCACGCCGGCGAGTACCGGCAACAGCACGATCCTGGCGATGTCGAGCAGCATGCCGGCCGCATGCACCGGGATCAGCGACCCTGCCAGGAACAGGAAAAGGTAGGGGGTCAGGACCGGTGCCAGGATGGTGTTGCAGGACGAGATGGTGACCGACAACGCGGTGTTGCCACGCGACAGAAAGGTCATGACGTTGGACGCGACCGCACTCGGGCAGCAGCCGATCAGGATGAAGCCGGCCGCAAGCGGGGCCGGCAGCCGGAGCAGCTTCGTGATCAGCTCCGCCACCAGCGGCATCAGCAGGTAGCGCAGGCAGACCCCCAGGATAACGGTCTTGGGCCGCGAGAACACCATCCGGAAGTCGTCGATGCCCATGGTCAGGCCCATCGCCAGCATCACGGTGGCGATGAAGTAGGGAACGCCCGGCGCCAGCAGCCGGGACTGCGCGGGCGTGAGATAGGCCAGCACCGCGAAGGCGACCAGAACGAACGGGAACCAGCGCGTCAGCACGCCGCAGAAGCGGAGCAGCATGGTGGTGTCCTTGATCTTGTGCCGGCGGGTGCCGCGGCGGCGTCAGTTCTGCTTCAGGATGGCGCGCTTGGCGGCAACGAAGCTGCCCAGGCAGCGGTCGCGCCAAGCCTTGCGTGCGTCGAACTGGTTGGCGGGAACGGCAGCGCGACGCTCCGCCTCCACAGCCGTGACCAAGCTGTCGCTCCACGGCCGCGGATCGGCCTGCTCGCGGGCGAGATCGTGATACATCGGTCCGAGCTTGGCGCAGTAGTCCCGGATGCCGATCTGCGCGTTCAGGTCGATGGTCTCGAACGGCCCCATGAAGACCCAGCGCAGGCCGAGCCCGTCGGACATGGCGGCGTCCACGTCGGCGGCCGAGCAGATCCCGTCCTCGACCAGGCGGAAAGCTTCCGACAAAACGGTACTCTGCAGCCGGTTGACCACGAAGCCAGGAATCTCGCGGCTGAGGCGGATCGGCACCTGGCCGATGCGGCGCATCAGCGCGTCGGTGCGCTCGACCACCGCGGGGTCGGTCCAGGGAGCCGGGATGATCTCCACCAGCGGGATTAGGTGCGGCGGGTTGATTGGATGGGCGACGAGGCAGCGCTCGCGGCCGTCCATGCCGGCGGTGAAGGAGGATGCCGGCAGGCCCGAGGTCGAGCTGGCGATCACCGCGCCGGGCAGGACCAGCGGCCCCAGCTCCTCGTAAAGCGCCTGCTTGATGCCAAGGCGTTCCGGGGCGCTTTCCTGGATGTAGTCGGCACCGGCCACCGCTTCCGCCAAGCTTGCGACCGGCTTCAAACGAGCCAGCACCTGTTCGGGCGTCTGGTTGTCCAGCAGGTTCTGGCTGGAAAGCGTCACCGCGGACGTCCGGGCCACCGCCATTGCCGCGTCCACGGATGCGGGGGATAGGTCGTAAAGCGTCACCTCGAAACCCGCGCGGCTGAACACCACGGCCCAGGATCCGCCAACAAGGCCGCATCCGACCAAGGTGATCTGCGTCATGGTGCACCCTATGCGACCGGAGACAATCCGATCCGATCGGATATACGATAGCTGGCTAACCTTGTGGCCGGCCCGAACACGGTGTCAAGGCGCGGCGAGCCTGACGACGAGGACGTGAAGGATGATGCCGAAGGACGGAACTGAGACCGTCGACCAGATCGTGAGGCCGGTTCGGCTGACGCGGGAGGTGTATGACATCGTGCTGCGTCGGCTGATGTCGCTGGAGATCGCGCCCGGGGAGCGGATCGGCGTGGACGCGCTGGGACGCGAGCTGCAGGTGTCGCAGACCCCAGTGCGGGAAGCGCTGAATCAGCTCGAGGCGCTCGGGCTGGTGGTCAAGATCCACCTGTCCGGCTACCGGGCGGCGCCGCAGTTGAGCGCCAACCAGTTCGCCGACCTGTGCGAGGTGAGGCTGCTGGTTGAGCCGGCGCTGGCGGCCAAGGCGGCGAGGTTGATGTCGGATGCCGAACGCCGGCGACTCGTGGCGCTGGCGGAACGCATGAACCAGCGGGAATGCGCGGACGTGCGCCTGGCCTACAAGATGTTCGCGGAAGCGGACGCCCGGTTCCACGCCGCCATCGCGGAGTCGGGGCGCAACGCGCTGCTGTGCGACACCCTGACCCGGCAGGCGGTGCATCTGCGGTTGTTCCGGCTGCGTCTCAGCCCACGCGCAACCACGGACGCGGCGGCGGAGCACGGCCGGATCATGGAAGCGTTGCTGGCTGGCGATCCGGACGCGGCGGCAGCGGCGATGCGCGCGCATGTCGAGCAGGCCTCGGCACGCTTCGCGGACATCTTCGGGTAGCCTGCGTTCCCCACCACTCGGCGAACGGAACGTCACCGACATGTCATGTTGCAATGCAGCAACAGAACTGGACGAGCAGCACCTCAAACCCTATGTTGCATTGCAGCATGATCAGGAGCGGGAGGCTCACATGTCCAACACTGCGAACACGCTTTCGATTATCGACAACCGTCGCCTCGACGTTTTCCGGTCGTTGCTGGCCACGGTGCGGTCCCAGCGCACGGTGCGTCGGGAGCGTGCCAGGCTCGGCAGGGAGCTGACCCATTGCTCCGACCGCGAGCTGGCGGAGATGAACCTCAGCCGCCCCGAGATCCCGAACATCGTCCGGCACATCCGGATCGGCTGACACGCCAGCGAGAACCTTCTCACCCTTCCCTCGCGATCGTAGCTCGGCCTCGGGCATGGTATGTCCCCGGCAGCAACGACGGGATCGGCGGATGCGGGGCGCGACCGGGCTTTGGATCGGACTTGTCGTGGTGGCGATCAACGGCCTGGTGTTCGGCCTCGACCTGCGCGGTTTCCTGGCCGCACCGGCCGGTTCCGGTCGCAGCTTCCCGCTATGGCAGGCTATCGTCCTGCTGGGAGCGTGTGCGTATCTCCTGGCGGCCGGGATCCTGTTCGACCGCGAGCGCCGCGGCAAGCGGTAGCCGATCCGGTCCCGCAGGGGTTGCCGATGCGCAAGTTTGCCCATACAAAGCGCGCCGTCGCGGCGGATGGGCGCGTAGCTCAGCGGTAGAGCATCGCCTTCACACGGCGGGGGTCACAGGTTCAATCCCTGTCGCGCCCACC
>CAXSHC010000230.1:4934-5177 GCA_964236745.1 uncultured Acetobacteraceae bacterium | reverse complement strand
CACCGAGTTCGTGGTGTATCCCGGCCAGGGCCACGGCCTGCGTGACCCCGCGGACCAGGCGGACCCGCGCCGACGTACGCTGGCCTGGTTCGCGAAGTATCTGAAGTCCTGATCATCCGGCCGGTCGGCCGGATCAGCGTGTCGATCAGGCGGCCGGTGCCTTGCGGTTCCTCTGCGACCGGCGCCGGCCGGGCTTCCGACATCCCGCCGCCCCGAGCACCCCGATCACAGCGACGGCGACCC
>CAXSHC010000230.1:0-4924 GCA_964236745.1 uncultured Acetobacteraceae bacterium | reverse complement strand
GGAGCGAACTCAAACGTTTCGGTCAGGGTGCCGTTGAAGGCTTCATGCTGGGAGTCGTAGTTGATCTGCGTCCCGGTATCCACATCCTCGACCGAGGTGGTGCTGATGGACAGGATCTGGTTGTCGCCGGGATACTCGTAGAACATCAGGTCCTGCGTGATGGATCCGGTCACGTCCACGTCGAACGACGTGCTGGCCTGCGCGGTGGAAGCGATCCCTGCCTGTTGGCTGGACTGGCCGGGTGTCACGCCGCCGCCGCCGGTGACGGGGAAAAAGGTTATGCCGTTGGAGAAGATGGCAGGAAACGTTTCGCTGGTGCCGCCGGCCGTGGTCAGCATGTTGGTTTCCTGACCGGCCAGGGTATAGGAAATTCCGGTCAGCGTGCCCAGTGACGGGTCGAAGCTGTTGAGCCTGATCTTGCCTTTCTGATCATCGGTGAAGGAGTACGAGGTCGAAACGCCATACGCTTCCGACAGGGTGGCGGCGCGCGAGATGCCGCCGGTGAGGGCGGCAAGGGCGATCGCGATCGGCAACGCATGACGCATCTGATCCTCCGGCATGTGGACGACAAAATATCGCAACAATCATGCCGTCGAATAAGCCGTTGTTTGCCCCTGTGTTTGTCCAAAGGGTCGGACGAGGTTGTAAAGTTTCTCGACGGGTCCGGCCGCAATGACCGGATCCGGTCGCTGGCCCCGCCGCCGTTAATGGCTGGCCGGCGGCACGTTCCCGTCCGGCGGATAGGCCGGCAGCAGCGGCGGCGGCGCTGCGATCTTGTGCGGCGTGCTTGCCAGCTGGTCCAGCAGGGTCTTCACCCCGGTTTCCAGCTGGATGTCGTGGTCGGACAGGAACTCCGCTGGTACGTCCTCGACCTCGATGTCCGGGTCCACGCCGTGGTTCTCGATGATCCATTGTCCGTCCGTGCCGTACAGGCTGTGCTCCGGCACGGTGATGGAGCCGCCGTCGAGCATGCTCCAGTTGCCGCGTATGCCGCGCACGCCGCCCCAGGAGCGGGTGCCGATCACCTTGCCCAGCCCGTACTTGCGGAAATAGTACGGGAAGATGTCGCCGTCGGACGCGGAGTAGTGGTTCATCAGCACCACCTTGGGCCCGTCCAGCAGCTCCTGCGGGGTTTCCTCGGCGCTGCGCTCGCGGTTGGTGCCCATGCCGACCAGCACCCGACGCAGCCGCTCCAGCACGATCTGGTCGATGAAGCCGCCATTGTTCCAGCGGTCGTCGACGATCAGCGCCTGCTTGTCCAGCTGGGCGTAGAACTGGCGGATGAACTGTTCCATCCCCAGCGATTCCATATCCGACAGGTACACGTAGCCGACGCGTCCGCCAGACAGCCGGTCGACCTTGTCGCGGTTGTGGTCGATCCAGCCCTGCTCGCGCAGGTGCAGCTCGTTGACCAGCGGCTGCACCGTCACGTCCCGCCTGCCGCCGGTGGCGGCACTCGACACGGTCAGCGTGACCGGGCCGGACAGCCCCACGAACAGACTGTACGGGTTGGCCGGCGCCTTCAGTTCCTCGCCGTCCACCGCGAGAAGGTAGTCGCCCTCGTGCACGCCGAGGCCGGGCTCGGTCAGCGGGCTGCGGTAGTCGGCGCGGCTGTTGTCGCCCGGATAGATCTTCGCGAAGCGGTAGCGGCCGGAAGCGGCGTCGAGCGCGTAGTCGACGCCGAGCAGCGGCGTGGTGACCGGCTCGGTGCGGTCCTCGTCGCCGCCGGTGGTGGCATAGGTGTGCGAGTTGCCGAGTTCGCCCTGCATCTCGCCGATCAGGAAGGTCAGGTCCTCGCGCGAGCCGAGCAGCGGCAGCAGCCGGGCGTAGCTGTCGTGCACCGCCTGCCAGTTGTCGCCGTTCATGGCGGAGCTGAAGAACAGGTCGCGCTCCAGCCGCCAAGCGTTGTTGAACATTTCCGCCCATTCCTGACGCGGCTCGACCCGGACGCGCAGTTCATCGAGCTTGAGCACGTGGTCGTTGCCATGCCCGGGCTTGGTGTCGGCAACGTGCCAGGCGTGGTCGAGCTTGTACAGCACCCGCGTACCATCTGCGGACAGGGCATAGTTGTCATTGCCGTCGACCACCACCTCGTCCTTGCGCCCGGCCAGGTCGAACACGTGCAGCGCCGGCTTCTCGCCCGGCAGGTTGCCCTCGATCAGCGACGGCGCCTCCGTCTGGTAGAAGATGCGCCCGCCGCGCATGTCCACCGCGTCGATGTTGGCCGGCGGCACCGGCACCGGCACCGCGCGCTGCATCAGCCCGTCGAGGTCGACTTGGACCGGCGCCGACACCCCGGCCGCGGCGGGCGAGGCATCCGGATTGTGCGCGTCGTGGGCGGGCGGCTTCGCCTCGGTTAGCTTCGTCTGGGGCGGCTGCTCCGGCTTTGGCGCTGGCGTGCCCTCGTCCGATTGCGGCGCGAATGGGGACGGGGTCGCGGCGGCGAGTGTCGCCATGTAGAGCCCGTCCGACTTCAGCGTGGCGATGTTGAACTCGCTGTTCGAGAAGGTCGGCAGCTCGTGCCGGTTGGACACGAACAGCAGGTACTTGCCGTCCGGCGAGAATACCGGGTCGGAGTCGCTGGCCGTGGGCGCGCTGACCACCGTGTCCCGGCTGCCGGCGATCTCGTACAGGTGGATCTCGCGCTGCTGGTGGTTGCGTATCGTGCTGAAGGCGAGCCACTTGCCGTCCGGCGAAAAGGAGGGGTCGTGTATCTCCCGCTCCCCGTCCTGCGCCACGCGCCTGGGCTCGGCGCCATCCGTGGTGACCAGCCAAAGGTTGTGGTTGCCGTCCGGCACCGCCAGCGTCCGTCCGTCCGGAGACCAGACTGGCGTGTAGTAGAAGCCGGTGGAGAAGTGGGTGATCAGCGTTTCCGGCCCGCCGGTGGCGGGGCGGATCGCGACCTGCTGTTCGCCGCTGCCGTCGGTGGTGTAGGCCAGCGTCCGACCGTCCGGCGACCAGGACGGATGGTCCTCGTCGGCGTTGCTGGTGCGGGAAAGGTTGCGTATCGCGCCGTGCTCGGCCGGCACCGTGACGACGTCGCCGCGCGCCGAGAACGCGGCCCGGCCGCCATTGGGCGACAGGGCGTAGTCCACCCGCTGCGCGGTGTCGGTGGCGCGGATCATACTTGCCGCCTTGGTCCAGCGCGTGGTGGTGCGCGTGCCGTCGTCCGGCACGTCGGCGTCGACCCGGTGCGGCGTCTCGTCCGGCAGGTCGATCGCCCACAGGTGGCCGCCCTGCCCGAACGTGATGGTGCCGTTCGCGTTGTCGGGACCGGGCCCAAAGGACGGGAAGTCGATGTCGTAGTCGGTGAAGTGCGTGACCTGGCGGAACTGCTTGATGTCCAGGTCGTACACCCAGATGTTGGCGCGGCGGTGCTCGTCGCGGTCGGACAGGAAGTAGATCCTGCGCCCGACCCACATCGGCGCGGTGTCGGTGCCCTTCCAGTCGGTGATGCGGGTCAGCGCCTTGGTCGTGAAGTCGTAGGTGTAGACGTCCTCGGCGCGGCCGCCGTCGTAGCGCTTCCAGGTGCGGAAGTCGCGGAAGATGCGGGTGAAGGCGACGGTGTGGTCGTCCGGCCCGAACGTCATCAGGCCGCCGCGGTCGAGCGGCAGCAGCGTCGGCAGGCCGCCGGAGACCGGCACCTGGAACAAACGGTTCTGCGACGGGTTCCAGTTCATGCGACGCGACATGAACACGATGTTCCTGGAGTCCGGAGTCCAGGTGACCACCATGTTGTCCGGACCCCAACGTGTGGGTGCCTTGGCCACCACGTCGGAATGAAAGGTGAGGCGTCGCGTTTCGCCGCCTCCGGCCGGGATCACGTAGACGTCCTGGTTGCCTTGCGTCGTGGCGGTATACGCGATCCACTTCCCGTCCGGCGAATAGCGCGGCATCACGTCCTGGCCCGGGTCGGCGGTCAGGCGCAGCGCGGTGCCGCCTTCGCGCGGCACCGTCCACAGGTTGCCATGCGCCACGAACACGATGCGGTCGCCATGCGCGTTCGGGAACCGCATCAGCGTCGGCGCCGCCGCCCGCGCCGCATCGGGGGCGAGCGCGCCCGACAACGCCGTCGCGGCAAGCAGCCCGATCGCCAGTGCTGCGCGGGACCAGGTCGTTTCGGCCATGCGATTAGGTCTCCTCAGCGGAAGCAGAAGGGAGCCCGTGTCTGTATGGCTGGTCAAGGGGAGGCGGGTCGCGCCGCAACGTGCTGGCGGCGCCGCCCCATGGCCAGACCAAGGCCGAACAGACCGACGCCGAGCAGTGCCAGGGAGGCGGGTTCGGGCACGGAAACAGTGCCGGCGGCCTCATCGGCGAAGGTGGCGCCGTTGGCGGCCACGAAACCGAACCCGGCATAGTCGAACAGCGGATGGAGTGCCGCGGTGTCGAGGTCGATGCTGCTGCCCAGGGCGGCGATCGAGAACGGCGCAACGCCGATGGAATTCAGAGATCCCCCGCTATTGCGGCGGCGAACTGCTGCAGCAGTCCGCTCATCGCCGCCACTTCCGCCGCGTCGCCGGACGGCACGCCGGTCGCGACCAGCCGGACCCGGCGCTGCGACAGCAACAGGGGCGGCGGGACCCGCTCGATGGCCCATTGCGCGTCCAGAACCAGGGTGCCGGACGCGTCGAGGTCGAAGGTGGTGACGGTCAGGCTGACGCGTCGGAACGCGGGCCCGAGCGGCGAGCGCGTGACCACGACCGTTCGCGGCAGCGCCGCCTGTAGGTCGGCCGCCAGGGCCAGGCGGATGGCCACCGACAGGCGGTCACCCCAGCGGCCGTTGCGGCTCGCCACCAGCTCGGACGGCCCCACCCGGCGCAGGATCGCGGTGGTGTCCAGGTGGTCCGGCAGCAGCACCGGGCGCAGCTCGATCACCTGCGTCGGCAGGGTCTCGACCGGAGTGGCGGCGGTGGGGAGCGCTGCC
>CAXSHC010000229.1:0-5208 GCA_964236745.1 uncultured Acetobacteraceae bacterium | reverse complement strand
ACGCAGGCGAACGACGTCGCGGTCGGACGCCACGTGCGCGGAAACGATTACGAGCCCGACGTGACCGCCTTGTTCCGCGCCCGGCTGCGGCCCGGCGACCACGTGCTCGATCTGGGCGCCAACATCGGCTATTTCTCCATGCTGTCGGCAAGTCTGGTGGGGCCGGGTGGATCGGTGATCGCGGTGGAGCCCAACCCGTCCAACGCACGCCTGCTGGAGGCCAGCCGGCGCGCCAACGGGTTCAACAACGTCCTCGTGGTCCAGGTCGCGGCGGGGCTGTCGCCGGGGCTGCTGGTGCTGAACCGGTCGCATTCCAACGGCACCACCTCGGCCGTGCCGGACGCGACCGCGGTCCTGCTCGACGCCGAAACCGTGGGCTGCGTGCGCGCCGACACGGTGGTGCCGCCGAACCGGCGCATCAGCCTGATCAAGGCGGACGTGGAAGGGGCGGAATACCTGGCGCTGGGCGGCTGCACCGCGACCATACGGCGCGACCGTCCGCTGATTGTGACCGAGTTCAGCCCGTCGCTGATGCCGGGCATTTCCGGCATCTCCGGTCCGGCCTATCTCGACTGGCTGGTCGGGCTCGGCTACCGCCTCAACGTCGTGGAAGGCGACGGCAGCGCCCGTCCGGCCACGCTGGACGCGGTGATGCGCGAGCACGAGGCGCGCGGCACCGACCACCTTGACCTGCTGGCCGAGCCGGTCGCGGCCGGCGGCGCCGCGGCGAACCGGCTTGGGCACCGGCTTGGGCGTCACCTGCGCCGGCGGGCCGCATGAGGCCCGCCCCGAAGCGGACGGCGCGTCCGGCGCTGCTGTCTGTCCCGGGATTGGCACTCGGGCTGATGCTCGGATTGGCGGGTTGCGCCGAGCAGAGCTGCGGCAGCGTGGCCGTGCTCAACGCCCTGGACGATTACGACGGGCAGGCCGACCTGTCGCACCTGGGCCTGGTGCGCGACGCGGTGCGCACCGCGCCAGGACCCACCCCGGACAGCGCGTCCTGCGGCGTGTGGGAGCAGGCGCGCGGGCCGGTGCCGGGACAGGTGCTGCTTCGGCCGCAATACTACGGGGTGCGCCGCATCAGCACCGGCTGGGAGCTATCTCCCTGAGCGGCTCCGCCCGCCTCAGCTGTCCGCCTCAGCTGTCTGGCTTCTCGACGATCCTGAACACGAGGTTGACGTGCTGCGGCTGCGCAGCGTTGGTCCAGTCGCTGTTGACGGTGCAGCCGATGTTGGCCTTCTTGTAGAGCGCGATGATCGCCGCCTGCGCCGCCTGGATCGACTGCGTAGTAACCGGGCCGCCGGGCCGGATGCCGGAGGCAGCCACGATGTCGGCAGTCTTGATGCGGCTGTTGCCGGCTGCGGTGACATTGTCCGCGGTGATGCCGACATGGACCACGGTGGGCGCGACCGGCGCCTGCTCGGCGAAGGTGTAGGTGACCGTGGCGACGTGGCCGGTCGCGGTCATGCGCTGCGAAACGCTGGCGCCCACGTTGTGCTTCCGGTACACGCCGGTGATCGCGTCCATGTTGGCCTGCAACGCGTCGTGGTCGACCTTCTGCCCGACCCCATAGGGGAGTGCCGCCTGCAGCTCAGCGCTCGGCACCTGATTGTTACCGACAAACGTCACCCGGCGCAGCGTGTAGCTGGCGCTGGATTGCGCCAGGGCGGGCGTGGGCAGAACGGTGGAAGTCGCCGCTCCGGCGAGGAAAACGGCCAGCAGGGCCGGAAGCCTGTTCAACATCATGCAGTGTGGTCCTCGTTCAGTAGGTCTTGTACGGCAAGAACTTGCCGCTCATGGTGATGCACACGCGGTCGCCGGCGGGATCGGACTCGCGCCTGAGGTCCATGCGGAAGTCGATGGCGCTCATGATGCCATCGCCGAACTCCTCGTGGATCAGCGCCTTGAATGTGGTGCCGTACACCGACACCAGCTCGTGGAAACGGTACACCAACGGGTCGGTCGGCACCGCGGTCGGCAGCGAGCCGCGGTAGGGCGGCACCTGCAGCAGCTTGATCTCGTAGGGCTCCAGCCCGAGCCGGTCGCCGATCGCTTCCGCCGCCTGCGCCGGCAGCGTCATCTGCCCCAGCAAGCCGGCGGTGACGTACTCCTTCGACAGGCCATCTGCGAGGGTGGCCAGCTCCGCCCAGCCCAGCCCCTGCTCGATCTTGATCCGGACGATCTTCTCGGTCAGCTCCACCCGGGTCATGCTCGTTGTTCCCCTGCCCGACCCGATTGAACGTGGACGCCCGGCAATGGTCAATGCGCACCCCCTGCCCGATCCCGCGATGCGGGCGCTGATGCTCGATTTGAACAACGTTCACGCCGAGCAAACCTCCCTGCTCGACGTGGGGCGGCTCGACCGCATGCTGGACGCGGCGTTCCTGGTGGACACAGTGGGCAGGCTCGACGCGTTCCTGATCGCCTTCGACCAGGACGCGGCCTATGACAGCCCGAACTTCGCGTGGCTGCGCGCACGCTATTCCCGCTTCGTCTACGTGGACCGGATCGTCACGGCGGCGGGGGCGCGCGGCCGGGGACATGCGGCGCGGCTCTACCAGGCGCTATTCGACCACGCTGGCGCTGCCGAACACGACCAAGTGCTGTGCGAGGTCAACCACCACCCGCCCAATCCCGGCTCGGACGCGTTCCATCACCGGATGGGGTTCGGTGAGATCGGGCGGGCGGCACTGCCCAGCGGCAAGACGGTGCGCTACCTGCGGCGGCCGCTGTAATCCGCTAGCGCCGGTGCTCGTTCAGGCGGGGCATCAGCTCGACGAAGTTGCAAGGCGCGTGACGGCTGTCGAGCTGCCAGACCAGGATGTCGTCCCAGCCGTCCTTCACCGCACCGGTGCTGCCGGGCAGGGCGAACAGGTAGGTGCCGTTCGCGACGCCGGCAAGCGCCCGGGACTGGATCGTGGAGGTGCCGATCTTGGCATAGCTCAGCATGCGGAACAGCTCGCCGAAGCCCTCGATGCGCTTTTCCAGCACGCGGTCGAGCGCTTCGGGCGTGACGTCGCGGCCGGTGACGCCGGTGCCGCCGGTGCTGACCACCACGTCGATGGTGGGGTCGGCGATCCAGCCGGACAGGCGGGCGGCGATTCGGGCGGCGTCGTCGGGCTCGATGGCGCGGTCGGCCAGCACGTGGCCGGCGGCCTCGACCCGGGCGGCGAGGATGTCGCCGGAGGTGTCGCTGGCGGCGGTGCGGCTGTCGGACACGGTGAGCACGGCGATGCGCACGGGAAGGAACGGGCGGGACAGGTCGAGGCGGGACATGGAGCCGGACTTGGACGCCGATCCGGTTGCCGTCAATCCGGGACGGGGCGGTTCGGCACGCCTGGCACCGACACGACCTCGTGTCCCAACGCCCTCAGCGCCGAGGCTTCGCCGGGACACGGCGACAGCCGGACCAGCCTGGCGCCCGACGACGCCAGCGCGTCCAGCACCGCGACCGCCTCGCCAGGCGCCACCACGCGGCGGCTGGCGTCGCGCCGCGCCAGTTCCAGGACTGCGGGGTTCTCGCCCACCTCGTGCACGATCACGCCCGCCTCGCCCAGCAGGCGGAGTGCCCGCAGGGTCAGCAGGTCGGCGTCCGGGGGCGGGTCGACGAGAAAGACGATGCCGCGCTCGGGTTGTTCGGCATCCTGCTCGGCGGCGATAAGAGCGGCGCGATAGGCGGCTTCCGCTTCCGCCTCGCGCCCGTCCAGCATCAGGTCGGCGATGCGGCCGGACAAGGCGCGCTCCAGCATGCGGCGGCGTCGCAGCACGTTCGGCAGGCGTTGGCGGGTTTCGGCCTGCATGCGGTCGGCGAGTGCGGCCAGGCGGCCGAAGCCCGGCGGCACCAGCGTCTCGATCCGCGCCCGAAGCAGGCGCGCCAGCACCGGGGCGGCGCCACCGGATGCGATCGCCACCTGGAGCGGCAGGCGCGACACCACCGCGGGCGTCGAGAAGCCGGACAAGGCGGGGCGGTCCACCACGTTGAACGGGATGCCGCGCGCGCGGGCGGCCTGGGTCATCGCCAGCAGGGCGGCGTCCGGGGCCTCGGCGCCGACGGCGATGGCGCAGTTGTCCAGCATGTCGGGGGTAAAGCGCTCGGGCTCCTGCCGCACGATCGCGCCGCAGGCGCGCAGGGTGGCGACGCGCCGGTCGGCCGCCTCGCCGGCGCCCAGCACGAGCGCGTGCCGGCCGTCGAGGTCGAGGAAGATCGGCAGCAGCGGCGGCCTGGGCGATGCGGGGGGCAGTGCGGGCATGGATGGCGGCCTTTCCGGCCGGGACGGGGTCAGCCGTGCCCCGCATCGGCGAAGCCGATCCGGGTGCCGCCCAGGCGGGACGCGACTTCCTCGCGGCAGGTGAGCACCAGGATCTGCATGCGCGTGCCGGCGTCGGTCAGGATGTCGAACATGCGCTCCATGCGCGCGCTGTCGGCGAACACGAGCGCGTCGTCCAGCACCAAGAAGGCAGGCCGGCCGCTGCCGAGCAGCATGTCGGCAAACGCGAGGCGGGACAGGATCGCCACCTGCTCGCGGGTGCCGTGCGACAGGTTGTCGAAGGCCTCGCCTTCCTCGCCGGTCCCATTGTCGCCGCGCGACAGCTCGTCGATCAGGAAGTGGTCGTTCAGGCTCAGCCGGGCGCGCGGAAACAGGGCCTGCAGGTAGGGGCGGATGCGCAGGGTCAGCGGCAGGAGGTAGCGCTCCCGTGCCGCCGCGTCGGCTTCCCGCAGCGTGTCGCGGAGCAGGGACAGCACCGCCACCTCGCGCTTGTCGTGCGCAGCCCCCTGCTGCGCCGCCTCCCCCCGCCGGCGCACGGACTCGATCGCCTCGTCGAGCCCGACCCCTTCCTCGCCGGCGATGCGCGCGTCCAGGCGCGCGATCTCCTCGCGCAGGACGGCGATCCGCGCGCGCCGGTTGGACTGGCTTTCCTCCAGGCGACGGATCGCGGCGTCGGCGAGCTCGGGCGTGCCTTCCGGCGCCGACGCCGTGATCGCCGACACGGCGCGCTCCCGCAGGCCCAAGGCTTCCGCGGCCTCGGCCCTGCGCGCGTCCAGCGCCGCGTCGGCTTCCGCGTCAACCGCGTGACGCTGCTCGGCCAGGAGCCGGTCCCGCTCCGCCTGCCTACCGTGCCGGTCGAATGCTGCCTGCTGCAGCGTCGCCTCCGCCAGTTCCCGTGCCGCGTCGGGCGCCAGCAGCGCGTCGCGCGCCGCATGGGCTC
>CAXSHC010000228.1:4084-5254 GCA_964236745.1 uncultured Acetobacteraceae bacterium | reverse complement strand
GCATGCGCCACGCCGCCACCCAGGCGCTGCTGGAGCGCAACGACGTCATCATCGTCGCTTCCGTGTCCTGCATCTACGGCATCGGCTCGGTCGAAACCTATTCGCGCATGGTGGTGAAGATGCAGGTGGGCGGCGCCATCGCCCGCGACACCCTGGTCAAGGCGCTGGTGGAGCAGCAGTACCGCCGCAACGACGCCGGCTTCGCGCGCGGCACCTTCCGCGTGCGCGGCGAGACCGTGGACGTGTTCCCGGTGCAGAACGAGGACCGCGCCTGGCGCATCACCCTGTTCGGCGACGAGATCGAGGCCATCATCGAGTTCGACCCGCTCACCGGCGAGAAGACCGCCGACCTGGACGAGGTCCACATCTACGCCAACAGCCACTACGTGACGCCGCGCCCGACGCTGAACCAGGCCACCGTGCTGATCAAGCAGGAGCTGCGCGGACGGCTCGACGAGTTCACCGCGGGCGGCAAGCTGCTGGAAGCCGAACGGCTGCAGCAGCGCTGCACCTTCGATCTGGAAATGATCGAGACCACCGGCGCCTGCAAGGGAATCGAGAACTATTCCCGCTACCTGTCCGGCCGGCAGCCCGGCGAGCCGCCGCCGACCTTGTTCGAGTACCTGCCGGAGGACGCGCTGCTGATCGTGGACGAGAGCCACGTCACCGTGCCGCAGATCGGCGGCATGGAGCGCGGCGACCATGCGCGCAAGTCGATCCTGAGCGAGTTCGGCTTCCGGCTGCCGTCCTGCCTCGACAACCGCCCACTTCGGTTCGACGAATGGGAGCGCTTCCGCCCGCAGACCATCCACGTCAGCGCGACGCCGGGCCCCTGGGAGCTGGAGCGCGTGCAGGGCGTGTTCGCCGAGCAGGTGATCCGCCCCACCGGCCTGATCGACCCGGTGACCGAAATCCGCCCGGTGGAGCGCCAGGTGGACGACCTGCTGGCCGAGTGCCGCAGCGTGATCGGCCGCGGCGGCCGCATCCTGGTCACCACGCTGACCAAGCGCATGGCCGAGGACCTCACCGAGTACATGACCGAAAGCGGCATCAAGGTCCGCTACCTGCATTCCGACGTCGACACGCTTGAGCGGATCGAGATCATACGCGACCTGCGTCTCGGCGCCTTCGACGTGCTGATCGGCATCAACCTGCTGCGCGAAGGCCTCG
>CAXSHC010000228.1:0-4032 GCA_964236745.1 uncultured Acetobacteraceae bacterium | reverse complement strand
AGCTGGTGGCGATCCTGGATGCCGACAAGGAAGGCTTTCTGCGCTCCCGCACCTCGCTGGTGCAGACCATCGGCCGCGCCGCCCGCAACATCGATGGCCGCGTGCTGCTTTATGCCGACCGCATGACCGACAGCCTGCGCTACGCGATCGAGGAAACCGACCGCCGGCGCAACCGGCAGACCGAGTGGAACGTCGCCCACGGCATCACGCCGCAATCGGTGCGCACGCATATTGGCGAGGCGATCTCCTCGGTGTTCGAGCAGGACTACGTCACGGTCGCGCCGGTCAAGGATGGCGGCCTCACCGACATGGTCGGCAAGGATCTCAAGGCGTCCATCGCCGAGATCGAGCGGCGCATGCGCGCCGCCGCCGCCGACCTGGAGTTCGAGACCGCCGCCCGCCTGCGCGACGAGCTCAAGCGGCTGGAAGCGCTCGACCTCGGCCTGGAGCCGCCGCCTCCGCCACCGGCCTCGCGCAGCGGCCGGGTCGCGAAGTCCCGCACTCCGGAGCCGCTGGGACCGGGAGGCGGCGGCTACGACCCGGCGCAGCGCAAGAATGGCCGGCGGCGCGGCTAGGACGGACCGCGATCAGGTGGACCGCCTGCTCACCGAAGCGCAGTTCACGGCAATCGCCAAGGCGTTGTCCGATCCGCGCCGTCACCGCATCCTGGGCGAGATCGCGGGGGCTGCCGCGCCGTTGCCGTGCTGCGCCCTCAGGACCGCGGAAAGCGTGACCGCGGCCACGGTGTCGCACCACATCAAGGGCCTGGAGGCGGCCGGGCTGATCGACGTCGTGCGCGACGGCCGGTTCGCGCTGTTGTCGTTCCGGCGCGACGTGTTCGACAGCTATCTGCGACAGCTGCGGGACGACCTGCGACCGGGCACTTGAAGCAGCCTTCACCCGTAACACTTAGATGATCGTCTAACTGTTACGGAGGCTATCATGAGCAGGTTGACGGGCAAGGTGGCGCTGGTGACGGGCGCCTCGAAAGGCATTGGCGCCGCGATCGCGATCGCGCTGGGTGCCGAAGGCGCCCACGTCGTGGTGAACTACGCCAGCAGCCGCGAAGGCGCCGACCAGGTGGTCGCGGCGATCGAGAAAGCCGGCGGCAAGGCGTTGGCGGTACAGGGCCATGTCGGCAGGACCGCCGACGTCGAGAAGCTGTTCGCCGAGGCGGCGCAAGCGTTCGGGACCATCGACATCCTGGTCAACAACGCAGGCGTGTTCAGCTTCCTGCCGATCGGCGAGATCACCGAGGCGGAGTACCACCGCCAGTTCGACACCAACGTGCTCGGCGTCCTGCTCGCGAGCCAGGCAGCGGCCAAGCAGTTCGGGCCGCAGGGCGGCAGCGTGATCAACATCAGCTCGGTGGTTAGCCGCCTGGCGCCTCCCGGCAGCTCGATCTATTCCGCGACCAAGGGAGCCGTCGACACGATCACCAAGGTGCTGGCCAAGGAGCTCGGCCCGCAGGGGATACGCGTCAACGCGATCAACCCCGGCATGATCGAGACCGAAGGCACCCGCACCGCCGGCTTCATCGGCAGCGCGTTCGAAAGCCAGACCGTCGAGCACACGCCGCTCGGCCGCATCGGCAAGCCGGATGACATCGCGCCGGTGGCGGTGTTCCTGGCCTCCGACGACTCGCGCTGGATCACCGGCGAGATCATCAATGTGAGTGGCGGCGCCTAACGTCCCGGAAGGCCAGACGGTCTCGGTCGTTTCATCTGCCAGTCCAGGTGCGACCGGACCGCCGGCCAGTCCGGCGCGATGATGCTGTAGACGCAGGTGTCGCGGATCGTGCCGTCCTTGGCGACCTGGTGATGGCGCAAGATCCCGTCCAGCCTGGCGCCGAGCCGTTCGATCGCGCGCCGGCTCTGCTGATTCAGGAAGTGGGTGCGCAGTTCCACCGCGATGCAGTCGAGCGTCTCGAAGGCGTGGCCCAGCAGAAGCAGTTTCGCTTCCGTGTTGACCGCACTGCGCTGCACCCGCGCCGCGTACCACGTCCAGCCGATCTCCAGCCGGCGCGCCACAGCATCGATATGCCCATAGCTGGTCATGCCGAGCACCGCGCCGGTCGCCGTCTTGGTTACGGTGAACGGAACCATGGTGCCTTCCTCCTGGGAGGCGAGACGCTTGGCGATGTCCGCCGCCATGCCGTCCGGATCCGGCACGCCCGTATACCAAAGCTCCCAAAGCGCTCCGTCCGACGCCGCCTCGACCAGCTCGTCACGGTGCTCGGGCCGCAACGGAACAAGCGTGACGTGCCGGCCCTGGAGCCGAAGCGGCGCGATCCAATCCAAAACCGTTTCCTTCCGGCTGATCAAGCAAGTTCGTCGGCGAGCCGTGTCGCCGGCAAGCCCGGACACGGCGCCTCGAAGGCGAACAGGTTGCCTTCCAGCGGCCGGGCCGCCCGTTCGTGCGCATCGACCGGCCAGCAGGCGGACGTGACATACACCGTCGACAAATCCGGGCCGCCCAGCGCCGGCATGGTCGGATACTGCACCGGCATGGCCACCGTGCGCTCCACCTTGCCGTCCGGATCCAGCCGAAGCAGCCGGCCGCCGCCGAACACCGCGCACCACAGGAACCCGTCCCGGTCGATCGCCACCCCGTCCGGACCGCCGCCCTCCGGGGCCTCGACCACCGCGAACGGCCTGGTGTTCGACGGCATCCCGGCCTCGACGTCGTAGTCGGACACCCAGATCGTTTTCCGTTCGGTGTCGCTGTGGAACATGCGCGAGCCGTCCACGCTCCAGGCCAGGCTGTTGGCGGTCTGCACCGGCACCGTTCCCGGTATCCACCGGCCGCGGTCATAGCGCCAGAACGGCAAGGTGCGCGGCGCGTCCGGCACCTGGTCGCCCGGCGACAGGGACAGGTACATCGGCCCGGCCCAGAACCGGCCCTGCCTGTCGCAATCGCCCTCGTTGAACAGGAACCGGCGCGGGTCGAACGGCGCGGGAGCGCGGAACTCGAGGTGCCCGTGCTCGAAATCCAGCGCATACAGCCCGTTGCGAAGCGCCACGTAGGCGCCGCGGGCGGTCAGCGCGTAGCTGCCGATCCAGGCCGGCATCTCCCAATGCTGGTCCTGCCCCGTCGCCGGGTCGAACGCGTGCAGCGCCGGCTCGCGCAGGTCCACCCAGAACAGTTTTTGCCGCTCGGCGTCCCAGCCCGGACGCTCGCCGTTCAGCGCCTGGGGCCGAAGCACACACGCGACGTCCGGGTTGCTCATGCAGTGGCCTCCAAGGTGGTTCGGGATCCTGCCGGGCCGAACGCGCCCGGACGGCCGACGTTCGCATCCGGGTCCTTGCGCCTGCGGCCATGTTCCGGAACCGTGCGCTCGTGGAAGCAGGAGAAACGGCATGGACCGGCGCTATGTCACCGTGGACGTGTTCACCGACCGCATGTTCGGCGGCAACCCTTTGGCGGTCGTGCTTGATTCTGCCGGATTGTCGACCGGCCAGATGCAGGCGCTGGCGCGCGAGTTCGCTTATTCCGAGACCACCTTCGTGCTACCCCCGGAGAACCCGGCGCACGACGCGCGCGTGCGCATCTTCACCCCGGTGCAAGAGCTGCCGTTCGCCGGCCACCCCAACGTCGGCACCGCCTACATACTGGCACGGCAGCGCGACGGGCAGTCCTGCCCCGAACGGTTCCTGTTCGAGGAACAGGCCGGTCTGGTACCCGTGCGGCTGCTGCGGCGGCAGGGCCACATCGTAGGCGCCGAGCTGGTGGCGCCGGCACCGCTGTCCCGCGGCGCACGACACGACGCCGGCGCGGTGGCGGCGGTGCTGTCGCTGCGTCCCGACGACATCCTGACCAGCCGGCACCAGCCGGAGATCGTTTCGGTCGGCCTGCCATTCCTGGCGGTGGAGCTCGCCACGCGGTCAGCCCTCCGGCGCGCCTGCGCCGACCCCGCGGCGATGGCCACGCTGCTGCCCGGGCGCGAGGTCGCCGGGCTGTACGCCTACACCCGCGCGGTGGAAGCCGGCGACGGTCCGGTGCAGATCCAGGCCCGCATGTTCGCACCCGGCG
>CAXSHC010000227.1:3076-5264 GCA_964236745.1 uncultured Acetobacteraceae bacterium | reverse complement strand
TGCACCAACCCGAGCCCGAGCCACGCCTCGATCGCCGGCATGGTGGTGGGCTTCTCGCAGTCGGAGAACGAGCAGAACCCGTTCCGCGCCGCCGAGACCGCCTCGGTGCGCTCCGCCGCCAAGCAGGCCAAGGTGGGGCGGCTGCTCTACACCAACGCCAACGACAGCCAGGCCAAGCAGGTCGCCGACATCGAGAGCATGATCGCTCAGGGTGCCAAGGCGATCATCGTGGCACCGCTTAACGCCACCGGCCTGCAGCCGGCGCTGGAACAGGCGGCGGCCAAGAACATCCCCGTGGTGACGATCGACCGCGCCACCGCCGGCACGCCATGCCGCGACTTCATCACCTTCCTGGGCTCGGACTTCCTGGTGCAGGGCAAGCGGGCTGCGGACGCGATGAACAAGGCCACCGGCGGGCAGGCCAAGATCGTCGAGATCCAGGGCGCCTACGGCAACTCGGTCGAGGCGCAGCGCACGCAGGGCTTCGCCGACCAGCTGAAGAAGTATCCCGGCATGACCCTGGTCGCCGCGCAGACCGGCAACTGGTCGGCGACCGACGCGCAGAAGGTGATGGAGCAGCTGCTGCTGGCGCATCCGGACATCAACGCGCTTTATTCCCACGCCGACGTCATGACGCTTGGCGCCATGCGGGCGATCCAGCAGAGCGGCAAGACCCCCGGCCACGACATCAAGATCGTGTCCATCGACGGTACCAAGGGGCTGGTGCAGGCGATCGCCGAGGGCAACGCCCAGGCGGACGTGCAGACCAATCCGCGCTTCGGACCCAAGGCGTTCGCGGCGCTGAAGAACTGGTTCAACGGCGACCAGGTGGCGCAGGCGCAGATCATGAAGGACGCGCTGTATGACGACGTCGCCGATTCCAAGGCGGCGCTGAAGAGCGGCGCGACCTACTGAGGAACCAGGCGGTGCTGCTGGAGACGCGTGGGCTGGTCAAGACGTTCGGGCCGGTCCGTGCCCTCCGCGACGTGTCGTTCGACCTCCGGGCCGGCGAGGTGCACGGGCTGATGGGTGAGAACGGCGCCGGCAAGTCGACGCTGATCAAGCTGCTCACCGGTTTGAACCGGCCGGATGGCGGCACCATCCTTCTCGACGGGAAGCCGGTGTCGTTCGACAGCCCGCGCGCGGCGCAGGCGGCAGGGGTGGCGGCGGTGTACCAGGAGATCAACCTGATCCCCGAGCGCAGCGTTGCCGACAACCTGTTCCTGGGCCGCGAGCCGCGCCGCTTCGGGTTGCTGGTGGACCGGAGCCGCATGGTCGAGGAGGCCCGCGCGCTGCTCGGGCGCTACCGGCTCGCGATCGATCCCAGGCGCACCCTGCGCACGTTGGGGCTCGGGCTGCAGCAGCTGATCTCCATTGCCCGGGTGGTATCTCTGGGTGCCCGCGCGGTGATCCTGGACGAGCCCACCTCCGCCTTGTCCGGCGCGGAGGTGGAGCTGCTCTATGGCGTGGTCGAGCAGCTGCGCCGCGACGGCATCGGGTTGATCTATGTCAGCCACCGCCTGTCCGAGTGCTACCGGCTGTGCGACCGGCTGACCGTGCTGCGCGACGGCGCGGTGGTGGCGAGCGAGGCGACCGCGTCCCTGCCGCGCGCCCGCTTGGTCGCGGCCATGCTTGGGCGCGAGCAGGTGGCGGCGCAGAAGGAAGGCACCGGGACGCACGGCGCGCAGGCCGGCCCTGCGGACAAGGCGGAGGCGATGGCGCTCGCCGTCGAGGACCTGTCCTGGCGCCACCGGGTGCGCAACGTGTCGCTCCACGTTCGTCGCGGCGAGATCGTGGGCCTGGCCGGCCTGCTCGGCTCCGGCCGCACCGAAACCTTTAAGACCATCTACGGCGCGGAAAAGCCCGATACCGGCGCGGTGTCGGTGGCGGGACGACGCATCGCCAGCCCGCGCCCGTCGGAAAGCATACGGCGCGGCCTCGCCTTTCTGTCGGAGGACAGGCGTTCCGAAGGGGTGTTCGCGCAGCTTTCCGTGGCGGAGAACCTCACCGCGGCGGTACTGCCGCGCATCTCGCGCTTCGGCGTGATCTCGCGGCGCCGGCGCGACGACATGGTGCGCCGCTACGTGCAGTCGCTGGGCGTCAAGGCCGCCGGCCCGGACGCGCCGATCACCTCCCTGTCCGGCGGCAACCAGCAGAAGGTGCTGATCGCGCGCGCGCTGTGCACGGA
>CAXSHC010000227.1:1940-3066 GCA_964236745.1 uncultured Acetobacteraceae bacterium | reverse complement strand
CATCGACGTCGGCGCCAAGGCGGAGGTGCACCGGGTGGTGCGCGGCCTCGCGGCGAAGGGGCTGGGTGTGCTGGTGACGTCCTCGGAGCTGGAGGAGGTGGTGGAGCTGTCAGACCGCTTGGTGGTGCTGGACGAGGGCCGCGTGACCGGCGGCCTCGATACCGCCGGCCGCGACAGCGACGACGTGCTCGCCCTGCTCGCGGGCAACGCCGCCGCGGACATGCCGGCGGCCGGGATGGCGCCATGACGGCGGTGGTTCCCGAGGAGCGGATCGCCGGACGCGGCGATCCGGAACCGGCGGCCCGGCGCGGCCTGTCGATCGACTGGCGGGCGCAAAGCGTCTACGTCGCCTTTGCCGCCCTGGTCGGGTTCGACCTGCTGGTGACGCCGGGCTTCCGCAACCCCACCGTGATCCGCTCGCTGCTGTTCGAAGCGGCGCCGCTGATCCTGATCGCGCTGGGCCAGTCGCTGGCGATCGGCACGCGCGGCATCGACCTGTCGGTGGGCTCGGTGATGGCGCTGTCGTCGGCGGTGATCGGGCTCACGGTGGATGCGGGGCAGGGGCTGGCGATCGCGGCCGGCATCGCCGCCGGGCTCGCCTGCGGCGTGTTCAACGGCCTGCTGGTGGCGTTGCTGCGCATCGCGCCGCTGATCTCCTCGCTGGCGCTGTTAGTGGCGGCGCGCGGCCTGGCGCAGGCGCTGCTGGGCGGGGCCCGCGTCGACCTGCCGTTCAGCGGCGCGATCCCGGCACTCGGCCAGATGGCGCCGCTCGGCATCCCGGTGGTGGCGATGGTGTCCCTGCTACTGGCGGCGCTGTTCGCCTTCGTGGTGCGACGCACGCTGCCCGGCCGCTACGCTTTGTTCGTCGGCGCCAGCCGCACCGCGGCGACGCTGGCCGGCCATCCGGTGCGCTCGACGCTGGCCTTCGTTTATGGCCTGTCCGGGTTGCTGGCGGGGCTGGCGGGCGTGTTTGCCACCGCGCGCCTGGGGGCCGCGGACGCCAACTACATCGGCGTGCAGTTCGAGCTCGACGCCATCGCCGCCGCGGTGATCGGCGGCACGCCGTTGTCGGGCGGGCGCATCTCGACGCTTGGCACCGTGTTCGGCGTGCTGCTGCTGGTGGTGC
>CAXSHC010000227.1:0-1904 GCA_964236745.1 uncultured Acetobacteraceae bacterium | reverse complement strand
TCCTTCATCATGAACAACGTAAACGCGAACTACGCGCAGATCCTGAAGGCGGCGTTCATCGTCGGCGCCCTCTACCTCCGCCGGGGTGCGGCATGAGCGCCACGGTGGCCGCGACCGGCACGGCCGGGTCGCGTGCGGAGGCTCGCGCGCGGCTGGTCGGCCTGATCCAGTCGCGCGGCGCCATCGTGGTGCTGGTGGTGGCGGCGCTGGCGGCGGGGCTCGCTTTTCCTGACTTCCTGCATCCCGGCAACCTCGGCGATATCGTCACCGCCGCGAGCTTCCTGGGGCTGGTGGCGATCGGCCAAACGTTTGTGGTGATCCTGGGCGGGTTCGACTTGTCGGTGGGCTCCATGGTGGGCCTCGGCACCGTGCTCGCCGCCTATGCCGCACCTTACGGCGTTCTGGCGGCGCTGGCGCTGCCGATGGCGGCGGGGCTGCTGGTCGGGCTGATCGACGGGCTGCTGATCGTGCGCGCGCGCATGGCGCCGTTCATCGTCACCCTGGCCGCCCTGCTGGCGTTGAAGGGGCTGGCGGTGCTGCTGGCCGGCGAAAGCCTGGTGATCGCCGATCCGGGCTGGTTCGGGCGCGTCGCCAACGGTTCCTGGCTCGGCATCGGCAACCTGGTGGTGATCCTGTTGCTCGCCTATGCCCTGGCCGCCCTGCTGCTGAACCGCACCCGCTTTGGTGCCGCGGTGTTCGCGATCGGCGGCAACGAGGAAGCGGCGCGCATGCTCGGCGTGCGCGTGGAGCGGGTGAAGATCGCCACCTATTGCTTGTCCGGCACCCTGGCCGGGCTGGCCGGCTCGCTTCTGGCGGCGCACCTGTCGTCCGGGCTGTCCTCGGCCGGCACCGGCTACGAGCTGCAATCCATCGCCGCCGCGGTGATCGGCGGCGTGCTGCTCACCGGCGGCGTCGGCACCATGCTGGGCGCCTTGTCCGGGGTGCTGCTGCTGGGCGTGATCGAGAACGTCATCAACCAGATCGGCTCGCTCAGCGCCGCCTATCAGGGCCTGGCCAGCGGCGCCTTCCTGCTTCTGGCGGTGATCGTGCAGTCCGGCCTGACGCGACAGCGAGCAGCCTAGACGATCGCCTCCTTGTCGGCCTTCGCCATGATCGTTTGTGCCGCCGCTGGTCCCGCCACCTGTCCGCGCACCATCGCGGAGGCGGCAGGATCACACGTCCTGAACAACGCGCCGGTTTATGACGGCCTTCCGGACGAGATGGCGGATCTGGAACCATCCTTGTCGGGCGGCGTGGACAGGTGGGATCTGGATGGCGTCGATCCCTGCCTCGTGTGCGGGTTCCAGGGCACGTCGAGGGCCATGTTGTTCCACGCCACGGGTGCCAGAACATGCGAAGCCGGGTCGAGACCGCTTCACGCGGGCTGCCTATAACAAGCGTTCCGATCGTGATCAGTCGTCGCGGTGATCATGCCGTTTGGCCCGGCGCGTCGGTGGGCGGTCCGGGACATGGCTGATCCGGCGGTGACCGCGCACCTCATCACCTTTCTGACGCGCATCCAGTTCGGCGTCGGGGCACGGCACCTGCTCCCCGCCGAGCTGGCGCTGGCGGGCGTGACGCGGCCCATGATCGTCACCGACGCGGGCGTGGTCGCGGCCGGGCTGGTCGAGCGGATCCAGGCGGTCGGCCTCGGCCCGGTGCCGGTGTTCGACGGATGCCCGGAGAACCCCACCGAGGCGGCCGTCGAGGTAGGGCTGGCATTCCTGCACGCGCACGGCTGCGACGGCATCGTCGGCGTCGGCGGCGGCTCGCCGATCGACCTCGCCAAGGCCATATCCCTGCTCGCCACCCATGCGGGCCCGCTGGAACGCTATGCCGCCATCTCCGGCGGAACCGCTCTCATCACCGAGGCGAAGCCGCCGGTGGTCGCGGTGCCGACCACC
>CAXSHC010000226.1:1929-5354 GCA_964236745.1 uncultured Acetobacteraceae bacterium | reverse complement strand
AGGGCAGCACCTCGGCCTCGGGCCCACGCCACAGCATCGAATATTCGTTCTGGACCGCTGTCAGCGGCAGCTCGGCATGGGCGCGGCGAAGCGTGCCCAGCCCCATCTCCGACAGGCCCCAGTGCAGCACCTTCCCCTGAGCCTTCAGGTCCTTGATCGCGCCGGCGACGTCCTCGATCGGCACCGCCGGATCGACGCGGTGCTGATAGACCATGTCGAGATAGTCGGTGCGAAGGCGCTTCAGCGAGCCTTCGACCGCCGCCTTGATGTGCTCCGGCCGGCTGTTGAGGCCGGGACATCGCTTGCCGTCCGGGCCGATGTTCCAGCCGAACTTTGAGGTGATGACGACGCTGTTACGGAAGGGCTGCGCCGCCTCGCCCAGGATCAGTTCGTCCTCAAATGGGCCATAGGCCTCCGCCGTGTCGAACAGGGTGACGCCCTGGTCATGGGCGGCACGGATGATGCGGATCATCTCCGCGCGATCGGGCACCGTCGTCTGGTAGGTCCGGTGCATGTTCTGGACGCCCAGCCCGACGCTGGAGACCTCCAGCGTTCCTAGCTTGCGGCGAGTACCGGCAGGCCGGACCGTGGGCGGTGCGGCAGCGGCACCCGTCACCAACGACGCGACCGCCGCGCCCAAGCCGGCGGTGCCGAGCAGCCGGCGCCGGCTCATCTGTCCTGATGCTGCTTGGTCCATGATGTTCACTCCCTCCGTTGGTCGATGTGCGTGGCGGTGGCTCGTTGATTCAGAGCTTCCGGGTGGCGAGCCGCTGCACCATCGCCGGGTCGCGATGGTCGAAGAAGCTGCTCGCCTTCTGGTCGAGCCCGACGATGGCGTCGATGTCGTCCCCATCGAGTTCGAAGTCGAAGATCGCGAAGTTCTCGGCCATGCGTTCCTTGCGCACCGATTTGGGGATGGCGACGATCCCGCGCTGGTTCAGCCAGCGCAGCACCACCTGGGCGATGCTCTTGCCGTGCTTCTTGCCGATCCCGGCCAATACCTCGTTGGAGAACAGCCCGTTCTTGCCCTCGGCGAACGGTCCCCAGGCTTCCTGCTGGACCTTGTACTCGGCCAGGATCGTCTCGGCCTCGTGCTGCTGGTGGAAAGGATGCGTCTCGATCTGATTGACCGCCGGCGTCACCTCATTGTGGAGCACGAAGTCGACGAGGCGATCGGGGTAGAAGTTGCTGACGCCGATCGCGCGGATGCGCCCGGCCTTGTGCAGCTCCTCCATCGCCCGCCACGCGCCGTACACGTCGCCATAGGGCTGGTGGATCAGCCACAGGTCGAGATAGTCGAGGCCGAGCTTGCTCATCGAGCGCTCGAACGCGGCCTTGGCGCCCTCGTAGCTTGCGTCCTCGATCCACAGCTTGGTGGTGACGAACAGTTCGCCCCGGTCGATGCCGTGGTTGCGGATGGCGGCGCCGACCGCCTCCTCGTTGCCGTAGGAAGCGGCGGTGTCGAGTAGGCGATAGCCGACGTCGATCGCGTCGCGCACGCTGCGCTCGCACTCGGCAGGATCGGGCACCTGGAAGACGCCGAAGCCCAGGCTCGGCATCGCGACGCCGTTGTTCAGCGTGACGGTGGGAATGTTGCTGGTCATGATCGGTGTCCTTCTGGAGCGCTTCAGCGGTTGATGAGGTTTTGGTGCGAGGCGGGGTAGCGTTCGCCCACGACCTGGATGCCGGAGAGCGCCTGTTCGATGCGGGCAAGGTCGTCGCCGGTCAGCACGAGGTCCGCGCCGCCTAGATTCTCCTCCAGCCGATGCAGCTTGGTAGTGCCCGGGATCGGCACGATCCACGGCCGCTGCGCGAGTAGCCAGGCGAGCGCGACCTGCGCGGGCGTCGCGCCCTTCTCGGCCGCGATCGTGCCGACGAGATCGACCAATGCTTGGTTCGCCGCCATCGCGTCGGCCTGGAAGCGGGGCACGGTGCTGCGGAAGTCGTCCTTACCAAAGACGGTCTTTGCGTCGAGCTTTCCGGTCAGGAACCCCTTGCCCAGAGGCGCGAACGGCACGAAGCCGATGCCCAGCTCCTCCAACAGCGGCAAGATCTCCGTTTCCGGCTCGCGCCAGAACATCGAATATTCGCTCTGGAGGGCGGCGACCGGCTGCACCGCATGGGCGCGGCGGATCGCGTCAGGACCGGCTTCCGACATGCCGAAATGCTTGACCTTGCCTGCCTGGATCAGCTCCTTGACCGTTCCGGCAACGTCCTCGATCGGCACGTTCGGGTCGACGCGGTGCTGGTAGAACAGGTCGATGTGGTCAGTGCGAAGCCGCCTCAGCGCCTCGTCAGCCACCTGTCGGATGCGCTCGGGCCGGCTGTCGAGGCCCTGCGCCGGCACGCCATTTACGAAGCCGAACTTGGTGGCGATCACCACCTGGTCGCGCACCGGCGCCAGCGCCTCGCCGACCAGCTCCTCGTTGTCGCCGGGACCATAGGCTTCGGCGGTGTCGAAGGAGGTGACGCCGCGCTCGTGCGCCGCGCGGATCAGCGCCACCGCCTCGCTGCGGTCGGTCGCCGGACCGTATCCGAAGCTCAAGCCCATGCAGCCAAGGCCAAGCGCTGAGACCTCAAGTCCCGACCGTCCGAGTTGTCGCTTCTGCATCATCTAATTCCTTGGTTGGCGGAACGGCGCGTATGCGCCGGACAAGGGACCGCCCCCTACGCTTGCAAGAAATAGCGATCCCAAGCGTTATCGGTTAGAGCCCGCAATCGGGAAGCCGCGATAAGGTCAGCTAATCAATGAGTGCCGAAAACTTCAACGATCTTGCCGCCTTCGTGGCGGTCGCGAAGGAGCGCAGCTTCACGCGCGCCGCGGCGAGGCAGGGTGTTTCCCAATCGGCGCTCAGCCAGACAATCAAGGCCTTGGAAGCGCGGCTTGGTGTGCGGCTGCTGACACGTAGCACGCGGAGCGTGTCAGCGACGGAGGCCGGCGAGCGGTTGCTGCGTACCTTGGCACCGCGTTTCGAGGAGATCGAGCAGGAGTTGGGCGCGTTGAGCGCGCTTCGCGACAAGCCGGCAGGCACGGTCAGGATCACTGCCGGCGAGCACCCGGCGGTCTCGATCTTGCAACCCGCCCTCCAGCGCATCCTGCCCGATCACCCGGATATCCATGTCGAGATCGTCGTCGACTACGGGCTGACCGACATAGTGGCGCAGGGCTACGATGCCGGCGTGCGGCTGGGCGAGCAGGTCGCCAAGGACATGATCGCGGTACGGATCGGCCCCGACATGCGGATGGCCGTGGTCGGCTCGCCCGCGTATTTCGCGGAGCGCCCACGTCCCGAGACGCCGCAGGACCTGACGGCGCACAACTGCATCAACATCCGCCTGCCGACCTATGGGGGATTGTTCGCCTGGGAGTTCGAACGCGACGGTCGCGAACTCCGCGTGCGGGTCGAAGGGCAAGTGGTGGTCAA
>CAXSHC010000226.1:0-1919 GCA_964236745.1 uncultured Acetobacteraceae bacterium | reverse complement strand
CGGCTCGCCTCCGTTCTCGACGGCCTAGGCCTAGCCTATGTGCCCGAGGACCAGATCGTCGACCACGTCGCTTCAGGACGCCTCATACGGGTGCTGGAGGACTGGTGCGCGCCGTTTTCGGGCTATCACCTCTACTATCCTAGCCGGCGGCACGCCTCTCCCGCGTTCGCGGTCGTGCTGGATGCGCTCCGGCTTTCCGACGCACGGAGGGTCTCCGCCAGGAGCTGAGTGGCCTGGCGGTTTGACCATACAAGGCTCAAGCTATGCTGGCCTTCCCGCAAACGAACGTTCAACGGGATAGCCGCAGCGGGATCGTCACCTTGATGCCCTAAGCGATGCTGCTTTCCCGAAACCTGTTCCCGATTGGATTTTCCCGAAACAGGCCGTTGGACATGGAGAAACAAGGCTCCAGCGGGTTACTCGAATGGCTGGTTTCGAGATGAGGCGCGATCGACCTGACGGCCGAGAGTGGGCGAAAAGGGGCTGTGGCGCTCACGCGCCACCTCCCTTGCGGAAGTCGAACAGCGGGATGCCCATCTTCTTCGCCTTGTCGGCGAGGTTGTCCTGAATGCCGGTGCCGGGGAACACCACGACGCCGATCGGCAGCACGTCGAGCATCTGATCGTTGCGCTTGAACGGGGCGGCCTTGGCGTGGCGGGTCCAGTCGGGCTTGAACGCGACCTGCGCGATCTTGCGGGTGTCGGCCCATTTGGCGGCGATCAGCTCGGCGCCTTTCGGGCTGCCGCCGTGAAGCAGGACCATGTCGGGGTGCTTGGAATGAACCCGGTCGAGCGCCGCCCAGATCGCCTTATGGTCGTTGACGTCGGCCCCCCCGGTGAACGCCACCTTCGGTCCGGCGGGCAGCATCACCTGAGTCTCGGCGCGTTTCCGGGCAGCGATGAAGGCGCGGCTGTCGATCAGCGTCGCGGTGAGCGTGCGCCGGCTGACCATTGAGCCGGAGTGCGGCCGCCAGGGTTTGCGGAGGTGGAGCTCGAAGGCGTCGGCGGAGAGATCGCGCAGTGCCTCGTGCGCGTTGCGGCGTTCGATCAGCGTCAGCCCCTCGGCCAGGAGCCGTTCCAGCTCGACCGACTTCACCTCGGACCCGTCCTGCTCGCGCTGGCTGCGCTGCTGCGCCTGTTCGTTGTCGTCGAGCTCGCGCTCGATGCGGCCGGTGGCGCGGTGAAGGACGTTGACGATGCCCCAGAGCAGGTCTTCGAGGTCGGACTCGAGGCGGGTGTCCTGCAAGGCGGTCGTGAAGGCGTCGAACGTGTCGGCGACGGCGGCGCGGACGAGGTGATCCTCGGGAAGCGGTCTAGGGTCGGGTTCGCCCTCGAACGGCCGGTGGCCGAAGAGCTGGAGTTCTGCGAGGAGGTGGGCGGTCGGGCTCTCGGCGTGGTCGGGTTCGTGGTCTTCCGGCGTGTGGTCGTGGGTCATCGTGTTCGCCTCCGGCAGGTCGACCGCGCCCTTCGCGGCCTCGTGGGCGACGAAGAGCGGGGACGGACCGGGCCTGCACCGCGGGGCTCTTGCCCGCGGCCGAAGCGCAGCGGAGGACGGTGAGCACGGCTTTCTTGCCCCGCGAGGAATGACGCCGCAGGCGGCAGGGGAAGAAAGTCGCGCGCAGCCGTTGCCGGCCCGGACCGGCTCCGGTCCGATCGCCCCTCTCAGAGGCCAGGGGCGCGGCTCTCCTGCTAACGGGGACAGCCCACGACCACCTTCCACGTCGGCGGTCGAACGTGTGTCAGGCTGCCCGAGCGCTCTCCCGCCCTGGGGTCCAGAACCGCTCGACGTCTTCGGGGGCGAGCTGCACCCGTAAGGCCGCGTGGAGCGCCTCTCGTCCGAGCTGCCGCAGATCGTCGTTGAAGTCGCCCCGTGCGGGTGCCAGCCGCATCGCCTCGATCCCGACCGCTTCTGCTCTGGTC
>CAXSHC010000225.1:0-5364 GCA_964236745.1 uncultured Acetobacteraceae bacterium | reverse complement strand
AGACGCGCCACAGCTTCGCGCAGGACATCCGCAACAGGGTCCTGGGTCTTGGCCGCAGCACCTCGCCGCGTGCGCTGACGTCCAGCCTGATCCAGGTGGCACCGTCGGTTCCGACGCTTCGACCTGGCGCGCGGCGGTCTCCATTGCTGGTGGCGATCGGCAGCTCGACCGGGGGTCCGCAGGCCTTGTTCACCCTGCTCTCCGGACTGACGCAGCGCTTGTCGCAGCCGATCGTGGTCACCCAGCACATGCCTCCCTTGTTCACGCGTAGCCTCGCCGAACACCTTTCGCGTATCGGTCACCGGTCCTGCGTCGAGGCCGAGGATGGAATGCCCTTGCTCCCGAACCGGGTGCACATCGCGCCGGGCGACCGGCATCTGCTGGTGGCGGCATCTGCGAACGGGATGGTCGCCCGTGTGGTCGACACCGCGCCTGAGAATTCCTGTCGGCCATCCGTCGACCCGATGCTGCGCAGCGCCGTTGCCGCGTGCCAGGGACGGGTCCTGACGGTGATCCTGACCGGTATGGGCAGGGACGGCGCTGCCGGGGCACGGTCCGTGGTCGACGCCGGCGGTGCCGTTCTGGCGCAGGACGAGGCGAGTAGCGTGGTCTGGGGCATGCCGGGCGCGGTTGCGCGCGACGGCTTGTGCCAGGCGATCCTGCCGCTGGACAGGATCGCCGGCAGGATCGCCGAACTGGTGGTCGCGCCATGAACGGTTTCGACAACATCGCGGCGGTGCTGAAGGCGCGTTCCGGGCTGTCGCTCGGCCTCGACAAGGCCTACCTGGTGCAGGCACGCCTGGAGCCGATCCTGAAGAAGCGCGCGCTGTCGAGCCTTGCCGTGCTGGCAGATCGTCTGCGTCTCGATCCCGCGCTGGAGCGGGAGGTGGTCGAGGCGATGACCACCAACGAGACGCTGTTCTTCCGCGATGGGCGTCCGTTCGATCACCTGCGCGACGTCATGCTGCCGCGGCTGCACGCGAGCCGGCCGAAGGGCATGCCGCTGCGTATCTGGTCCGCCGCCGCCTCGACCGGGCAGGAAGCCTATTCGCTTGCGATGCTGGTCAGCGAGATGGGCCCGGCGCTGGCCGGCCGCGCGGTGGAGATCGTGGGAACCGACATCGCGCGGGAACCGCTGCAACGGGGGGAACTGGGGCTGTATACGCAGTTCGAGGTGCAGCGGGGGCTGCCGGCACGGCTGCTGGTGAAATATTTCACGAAGGAGGACCGAGGCTGGCGGATCAACCGGCCGCTGCGGGAGATGGTGCGATTCCGGGAATGGAACCTGCTGTCGGACCTGTCAGGGCTCGGACGGTTCGACGTCATCTTCTGTCGCAACGTGCTGATCTACTTCGACCAGGCGACCAAGGCGCGAACGCTGGAGGCGGCGTCGAAGCTGCTTTCGCCGGAGGTAGCGATCTATCTGGGCGCAGCGGAAACGATCCTCGGGATGAATGTCGGGCTGTCGCCTGCGCCAGGAGGGCACGGCATCTTCCACCGGATCCCTGCCGCAGGAACAGCCATTACGACGTGCTAGCAGACACCAAAATGCGGGACGGGTTCCGGATCAGGAGACGGCGAGGAGGCGACGCATCTCGCTGGGGTCGATCAGCAGGGCGCGATCGTAGGACACACCGGTCGGTGCGGGAACGTCGGACTGCAGGCAGCGGATCTCGCGGTAGTGGTGGCCGAACAGGGTGGCGATGAACCAGAAGAAGGTGTCGGGCATGGCGGCGCCGGCGAAGACCAAAACCTTTGCGGGGTTGCGGAGGTAGACCAGGGTGGTCAGGGCAGCGCCCATGGCGCCGGCCACGACCTCCGCGCCGCGGATGGCGGCGACCTGCTCCAAGAACGAAAGCCGATCGGGATGCAGCACGTGATAGCCAGCATCGCGGACAACAGCCTCGGCGGCGGTGGGGTCGGTGAAGTCGCGGGCGCGCTCCGGACCACGGGCGACGAAGACGCGGCGATGGCCGAGTCCGGGAACGTCGCGGGCCAGGTGGGCGTGGCAGTCGCGGACCAGGGGCGACATGTAGGTGCCGTGCGTGGTGAGGCCTTCGACCAGCAGAAGGGTGCGGACGCGGACCGGGCGGTGATCGGAGATGCGCACACGAGTCGGGGCGATGCCCAGGCGAGACACGGAGGTCTGGATCACCTCCCCGAGGCGGGGATCGGTCACGTCGTGCAGGAGCACGCCGATAGCTGAGTCGGATAGACGGGACAGGGCGAGATGCAGCATCGGCAGCATCTCCATCAGCCAGTGGCCGTAGTTGGCGGCGCCGCGCTTCTTGCCGAGAACAAGCGGAAGGTCATGTACAGGCGCCGAGCCGTCCGCCTGGGCGTCGCGGACGGCGGAAGCGGCCCAGTCGATCTCGGCGGGGCCGTGCTGAGTAATGCTGGGACGGTAGAGGCGGCCGTCGCGGTCGAAGACTAGGCCTTCGCAGGCGACGTGGACGTCGTGTAGGAGCCAGACAGATACGGGGCGCGGCGCAAAGCCCCCTTCCCGCTGGGCGGCGCAGGCGGACCAGACATCGGGCGGAATGCGCTCGGGATGGATGATGTCGGGCGGGGGCGCCTCGAAACCGGGCGAGGCGATCCGCATGAGCAACGACGAGTCCGGGGGATCGAGGAGCTCAGGAACGGTCACGGCGTGTGAAGAAACGTGCATCTCGCCGACGATGGCGGTCGGGATGTGCCCCTTGTGGACGATGTGCCAGCGGCCGCTTTCGGACCGCATTGGGCGACCGGTGTCGGAAGAATGGTCGACGGACCGGAACGGGTTGTTCCCGTTGCGACGGGCGGAGTAGGAACGGGTCCGCCCGTAGTGCCGGAGCCGGAGATGCGGGTCAGTGGCCGGCGTTCTCGCCTGAAAAATCTGGAGCCTGGAGGCCGGAAGCTTCGAGGTGGTGGACCAAATCGGCCTTAAGGCGCTCCAGACCTTCTTCACTCATGCCCTCGGCGCGAGCGACCAGGACAGCCTGGGTGTTAGACGCGCGCAGCAGCCACCAGCCGTCGCGGGTGCGGACGCGTACGCCGTCGATGGCGGAAACTTCGGCGTCGGACTGCTGCTTGAGGCGGGCGGCGACCTCCTCGATCACGCCGAACTTGCGCGTGTCGTCGCAATCGAAGCGCAGCTCGGGCGTGCTGACGGCGTGGGGGAGCGCTTCCTTTACCGAGGAGAACGGCGCGTCCATGCGGGCGACGATGCCAAGCACGCGCACGGCGGCGTAGAGGGCGTCGTCGAAGCCGTACCACCGATCGGCGAAGAACACGTGGCCGGACATTTCGCCTGCAAGCGGGGAGCCGGTCTCGGCCATCTTGGCCTTGATCAGGGAATGGCCGGTCTTCCACATCAGCGGCACGCCACCGGCGCGCTGCACCTCGTCGAACAGCACCTGGCTCGCCTTGACGTCGGCGATGATGGTGGCGCCCGGGTTGGACTTCAGCACGTCGCGGGCGAGCACCACCAGGAGCTGGTCGCCCCATAGGATCTCGCCCTTGTTGTCCACCACGCCGATTCGGTCGGCGTCACCGTCGAAGGCGATGCCGATGTCGGCCCCCTTCTCGGCCACGGCGGCGATCAGCTGCTCCAGGTTCTTGGCCACGGTGGGATCGGGATGGTGGGCCGGGAAGTTGCCGTCGATTTCGCCGTTCAGCACCGTGTGCTCGCCGGGCAGCGAGCGCACCAGACGGGCCAGGATCTCGCCGGCGGAGCTGTTGCCGTTGTCCCAGACCACCTTGAGGATGCGGTCGCCGCCGTCCCAGTCGGAAATCAGGCGGGCGATGTAGTCGTGGCTGACGTCGATCGTGCGGTCGGAGCCAGCGGCCTCGTCCACCACGTCGCCGGCTGCGGACAGGGCACCCAGATGCTGGATCTGCTGCCCGAAGAACGGCTTGCGGCCCAGCATCATCTTGAAGCGGTTGTAGTTCGGCGGGTTGTGGCTGCCCGTGACCATGATGCAGCCGTCGGTGCCGAGCGTGGTGGCGGCGTAGTATAGCATCGGCGTGGGGCCGCGGCCGACGCGGAGCACTTCCATGCCGGACGCCTTGAGGCCGTCCACCAAGGCGGCTTCCAACTCCGGCGAGGACAAGCGGCCGTCATAGCCGACCGCCACCGTCTTGCCGTCATGGCGCGACACGATGCTGCCGAAGGTGCGGCCGATGGCGAAGGCGTCTGCCGGATGCAGGGTCTCGCCGACGATGCCGCGAATGTCGTACTCGCGCAGGCTGGTCGGCGCGAAGGCGTGGGTGAAGGCCATCAAAGCGCTCCGACATAGGTCTTAAGGAACTCGCGCACCGCCGGGCCGAGGTCGGGCCGCTCCAGCG
This sequence comes from uncultured Acetobacteraceae bacterium, assembly GCA_964236745.1. Lineage (GTDB taxonomy): Bacteria > Pseudomonadota > Alphaproteobacteria > Acetobacterales > Acetobacteraceae > Lichenicola. The sequence goes on along the minus strand of CAXSHC010000225.1, from coordinate 1,038 downwards.
CGAAGGCGATCTGCGCTTCCAGGAAGCCGACCTTGTCGCCGCAGTCGAAGCGTCGGCCCTCGTAGCGCAGGCCGTGGAACGGGTGTTCGCCGATCATCTTGGCCATGGCGTCGGTGAGCTGCACCTCGTTGCCGGCGCCGCGCTCCAGCTTGTTGAGATGCACCATGACGTCGGGGGTGAGCACGTAGCGGCCGATGATGGACAGGTTGGACGGCGCATCCTTGGGGTCGGGCTTCTCCACCAAGCCGGTGACCTCGACCAGGCGGCCGTCATCGGTACCGGTGCGCAGGATGCCGTAGCGGTTGGTGTGCTCGCGCGGCACCTCGGACACCGCGACCACGCTGCCGCCGGTCTCGTGATAGGCGTCGGCGAGTTGCTTGAGGCACGGAGTCTTGGACAGCACGATGTCGTCGGGCAGCAGGATGGCGAACGGGTCGTCGCCTATAAAGGCGCGTGCGCACCATATAGCGTGGCCGAGGCCGAGCGGCTCCTGCTGGCGCACCGACAGCATCGTGCCGGGCATCATGCTGGATTCGCGCAGCGCCGCCATGGCCTCGGGCTTGTTGCGTTCCTTGAGCGTCGCTTCCAGCTCGTAGGCGCGGTCGAAATACTCGACCAGCGCAGTCTTGCCGCGTCCGGTGATGAGGCAGAACTGCTCGATGCCGGCGGCGCGGGCCTCATCGATCGAGTATTGGATCAGCGGCCTGTCGACGACCGGGAGCATCTCCTTGGCCATCGCCTTGGTGGCGGGAAGGAAGCGCGTGCCCAGGCCGGCGACGGGAAGGACTGCCTTTCGTAGCGGCTTGATCACGCTGAACTACTCCCGGTTCGTTGCGCCGCGTGGGGTGGCGGCATCATTGGGTCGGAAGGTGCCATGCGGCGGGCGGAGTCGCAATCGGGGCAAGGGAGTGGCGGCGCTGGCCGGAACCGGGGCTGGATCGGCTCGATCGTTCGGGAAGGATTCGATCGTCCCATCCGGAAGGGATTCATCGTCCGGGAGGGAGTGGTGCGGTCGCGAAGACTCGAACTTCCACGGGG
>CAXSHC010000224.1:0-5403 GCA_964236745.1 uncultured Acetobacteraceae bacterium | reverse complement strand
TGCGGGATCAGCCCCCAGCGCAGCAGGTCGATCCGGAGCTCGCCGTCCGGATGGCGCCGCACCACCGGCACGCTCTGCGTCGGCGCCACGTTGTAGTTCGGCGCATCGTTTGGTAGCGGGCCGACAGCGTTGTACCAGTCACGCAACCGGTGGGGCGGGATGTTCGTGGCGAAGCGTCCGCACATGCGGCCGATGCTCCAAGGTGCGCGGCGACGGGAAGAACGGTGGTGGCAGGGTGCGCGGTCATCCCGTCAGGGAGCGGACCACCCTGATAAGCTCGCTCGGCCGGTACGGCTTCTTCATGAGCGTGTAGCCAAGCGTGTGCTGCCAGGACGACTGGAACACTTCCGGGCGCCCGGACACGATCACGACGGGCAGTCCGGGAAACACCTCCAGCACCTGCGCCGCGACCTGCGATCCGTCCAGGTCGCCCGGCATGTGGAAGTCCGTGACCAGGATCGAGAGCGCGCGGGACGCGTCGCGCAGCACCTTCTGCGCACCGGCACCGTTCTCCACGTCGATCACCTCGTAGCCGGCATCCCGGAGGCTTTCGCTCATGAGCTCACGAATCAGGGGCTCGTCTTCAACCAGGAGAACACACAAACGCCAGCTTCCTTTGCGGTGACCGCAGCCCGGCCATGCAAGCTGAACCCGGCAACACGCCGCCGGTTTGTTCGCGACGTGGTTGTGCTTGTCGATTGGCTGCACGTGTGGTTTGGCGTAGGAATGTTGCCATGCTGAAAAGATGCGGGCTCATCGATGGCTGATCGGAACGATCGAGGCGTGACCGCCGACGAACCGGGACATCACGTTTCGGAAGGACGCAACGTCATTCCCGTCGGCGGCGGCGGAGGCGGAACCGATATCTTCTTCGCCGCCGTGCAGATGAGCCGCATGCCGATGTGCCTCACCAACCCGCACCAGCACGACAACCCTATCGTCTTCTGCAACCAGGCCTTCGAGCAGCTGACCGGCTACGTCCAGGACGAGATCATCGGACGCAACTGCCGGTTCCTGCAGGGTCGGGAAACCGATCCGGAGTCGGTGGCGGAGATACACCGGGCGCTGGATGCCGGCCAGGACGTGCACATCGAGCTGGTGAACTACCGCAAGGACGGGTCGCAGTTCTGGAACGCCCTGTTCATCAGCCCGGTGGTCGACACCTCCGGAACGCTTGTCTACCACTTCGCGAGCCAGCTGGACGTGACCCGCAAGCGGGAAGCGGAAGCCGTGCTGCAGCAGTCGCAGCGCATGGAAACGCTGGGCTCCATGGCGTCGAGCCTGGCGCACGAGTTCAACAACCTGATGACCATCGTGCTCGGCAACCTGGAGCGGCTCGACGGCGAGGTGACCAGCGAGCGCGGCCTGCGCAGCATCGAGCGGGCCACCTGGGGAGCCAGGCGTGCCGCCAAGCTGACCGACCAGATGCTGTCCTTCGCGCGCCGGCAGTTCCACGACAACCAGATGCTCGACGTCAACGCGACGCTGGCAAACTGCGACAGCATCCTCGACCAGATGGCCGGCACGGGCGTCACGGTGAAGCTCGCCTTGGCGGACGAGGCCATGATGACGTCGGTGGATCCGAGCCAGCTGGAGATGGCGCTGCTGAACCTGGTGCGCAACGCGGCCGACGCGGCGCCGCGCGGCAGCAACATCGTCATCGCCACGCGGGCCCGCCGCCAGAACGGTCCCGACGGCAGCCCGTCGGTGGAAATCTCCGTGGCGGACCAGGGCACCGGCATGACCGCGGAGGTCGCGCAGCGGGCGCTGGAGCCGTTCTTCACCACCAAGCCCCTGGGCAAGGGCACCGGCCTCGGCCTGTCGATGGTCAAGGGCTTCGTTGAGCAGTCCAACGGCCAGCTCGAGCTTCAAACCACCGAAGGAGTCGGCACCACCATCCGGCTGGTGTTTCCGCGGCTGGAAGCGGCCTGAGCACGCGCTGCCGGCCCGTGGGCGTATGGTGCCGATGGCGTCCCGTACGGGATTCGAACCCGTGTCACCGCCGTGAAAGGGCGGTGTCCTAGGCCTCTAGACGAACAGGACGAAGCCGGCGCCTGCGTAGCGGAGCGCCTTTGCGTGGTCAAGCGAAGGGGGTCAGGCAAAGGGGGGTCAAGCGAGGCGGGTCAGGCGACGGCAGCGTCGGCGATAAAGAAGCCGGCGGTGGTGGCGCCGTTCCAGGTTTCCGCGCGAAGCCAGCCGAGCAGGTGCACCGGCGGCGCGCCGCGCTGCTCCAGCACCGCCGCCAGCGGGCTTTCGTCGGCGCGGAACAGCAGCGCCTTGAGCCGGGGACCGCCGCCCTCCCCTTCGACCAGAAGCCGAAGCGTCTTGTTCTCGCGCCCGATCCGGTCCGCGCGCAGCACCCTGGCCCGGGGCAGCGCGAACATCGGCTCCGCATTGCCGGCCCCGAACGGCGCCAGGCGGTTGACCGACGCGGCCAGCTCCACCGTCGCCGCTGACACGCCCATCACCCCATCCACCGCGAGTTCGGGCGACGGCGGCCGCAGGCGCGCCGCGGCCAGGCGGTGGTCGAGGAAGCCGTGAAAGGCGTGGAGGTGCTCGGCACGCAGCGAGAAGCCGGCGGCCATGGCGTGCCCGCCGCCGGTCAGGAGCAGGCCGTCCTGGCGCGCCGCGATCACAGCACCACCGAGATCGATGCCTTCCACCGACCGTCCCGACCCCTTCACCGTGCCGTCCTCGAGTGCCGCACCCACCAGCACCGGGCGGTTGAAGCGTTCCTTCAGGCGCCCGGCGACGATGCCCACCACGCCCGGGTGCCAGTCGGTGCCGGACAGGAACAGCACGGCGTGGCCTTCGGCCAGCTGCGCCTCGCCCATCGCCATGGCCCGCTGCAGGATGGTGTCCTCCACCGTGCGCCGCTGCCGGTTCACCGCGTCCAGCCGCTCGGCGAGCTGCTTTGCTTCCGCCGGGTCCTCGCACAACAACAGGCGCAGGCCGAGATCGGCCTCGCTGATGCGGCCGCCTGCGTTGATGCGCGGCCCGAGCGCGAAGCCGCAGGTGAAGGCGCTGGGAACGTCGCGCACCGAGGCAACCTCCAGCAGCGCGTGCAGGCCAGGCCGCGCCCGGCGCGCCATCACCTTCAGCCCCTGCGTCACCAGGGCCCGGTTCAGGCCGGTCAGCGGCATCACGTCGCACACCGTGGCCAGCGCCACCAGGTCAAGCAGCCCCAGCAGGTCGGGCGGATCGCGCTGCTCGAACAGCCCGTCCCGACGCAGCACCCGCAGCAGCGCCACCCCGATCAGGAAGGCGATCGCGGTGGCGCACAGCATGCCGAGCCCGGAGGAACAATCGAGCCGGTTCGGGTTCACGGTGGCCAGGATCGGCGGCACCGCGCCGTCCGACCGGTGGTGGTCGAGCACCACCACCTCGGCGCGCTCCCGCACATGCGCCAGCGGCTCCGGCGCCGCGGTGCCGCAGTCGACGCACACGATCAGGGTGGCGCCCTTGTCGGCGAGCCCGGACAGGGCCGGGGCGTTGGGCCCGTAGCCTTCGCGCATCCGGTCCGGGATGTGCGTATGGACGACGCAGCCGAGCGCTCGAAGCAGAACCGTCACCAGCGCCGCAGCACAGGCGCCGTCCACGTCGTAGTCGCCGAACACGCCGACCGTCTCGCCCGCACGCACCGCCTGCGCCAACCGTGCGGCGGCCACGTCCATGTCGGCAAGGCCGGACGGGTCCGGCAACAGCGCGCGCAAGGTCGGCTCCAGGTAGTGCGCCGCCGCCTCGGGACTGACGCCGCGCAGCGACAACAGCCGGCCCACGGCTTCCGGCAGCGCCAGCCTTTGCGCCAGAAGCAGGCCCAGCCGGTCGTGCGCGTCCGGGTCGAGCGCATCCGGGCCAAGCGTGCCACCGCCTGGAGCACGCTGCCAAACCCAGCGTCGGCCGGACAGGCTGTGCTCCACTCCCAGAACGGCGTCCGGCAGAACAGCGCCTGGCAGAACAGCGCCGGGCAGAAGGGCGTCCGGCGTCGCGGCGTTTGGCGTCGCGGCCCGCCCCGGCGACCCGTCCGGCACGCTCAGGCGGCCGCCGACCCGCCCCAGGTCTTGGTGGCGAAGTTGTGCCGCCCCTCGATGAAGCGCACCGTGCCGGACTTGCTGCGCATGACGATGGAATGCGTCACCGCCTGGTCGCCGGCGCGCACCACGCCGCGCAGCAGCGCGCCGGTGGTGACGCCGGTGGCGGAGAACAGCACGTCGCCGCTGGCCAGATCCTCCAGCGACAGTCGACGGCGCGGGTCGCCCTTCGCCATCTCCTGCGCACGCGCCACCTGCCCTTCGTCGTCGAACAACAGGCGGGCTTGCATGTGGCCGCCGATGCAGCGGAGTGCCGCCGCCGCCAGCACCCCTTCGGGAGCGCCGCCGGAGCCGGCAAAGATGTGCACGCCGCTGTCGGGCATGCAGGCGGCGATGATGCCGGCGACGTCGCCGTCGGAGATCAGCATCACCCGGGCACCCGCCTCGCGCGTCCTGGCGATCAGCTCGTCGTGCCGGTCGCGGTCCAGGGTGCAAAGGGTCAGGTCGCTGATGTCGCAGCGTCGCGCCTGCGCCAGGCTGCGCAGGTTACGGCCGATCGGTGCGTCGATGTCGACCACGTCGTCCGGCAGGCCGGCGCCGACCGCGATCTTCTCCATGTAGATGTCGGGCGCGTGCAGGAAGCGGCCCTGCTCGGCCAGCGCCACCACGGTCAGGGCGTTGGGAGCGTTCTTGGCGGTGAGGATGGTGCCTTCCAGCGGGTCCACGGCGATGTCCATCGCCGGACCGCCTGCGCCCACCTTCTCGCCGATGTAGAGCATCGGCGCCTCGTCCATCTCGCCCTCGCCGATCACCACCGTGCCGTCGATCGCCACCGTGTCGAAGGCCGAGCGCATCGCCTCCACCGCGGCGCCGTCTGCCTCGTTCTTTTGTCCCCGCCCGGTCCAGTACGACGCCGCGATGGCCGCCGCTTCCGTCACGCGGACGAGTTCGAGCGCGAGGTTGCGGTCGGTCTGATAGCGGGTGCCGGACATGGGAAGAACCTCGGAATACGTTGGAAAAGGCAGGGACCGGCTCAGCCGGGCTCGATCCGGATCATGGTCGGCCGGCGCAGCACCACCGGAAGGGCGGCGATTCGGCCCACCGCTTCCTGCATGGCGGCTTCGCGCGTGTCGTGCGTCACCAGCACGATCGGCACCGCCCCATCGGACGCATCGCCGGGAGCGGCGATGCCGGATGCCGAAACGTCGGCCTGGCCGTGCTGCAGCATGCTCTTCAGCGACACGCCGCAATCGCGCAGCACCGCGGTGATCTCCGCGATCACGCCCGGCTGGTCGCGCACGGACAGGCGCAGGTAGTAGCCGCCGCGGCGTTCGGCCATCGGCACCGAGAACAGCTGCGACAACGCTTCGGA
>CAXSHC010000223.1:0-5417 GCA_964236745.1 uncultured Acetobacteraceae bacterium | reverse complement strand
AACCGCCCCAGGCTGACGCTCCACGTTCCGGTGCCGAAGGTCAGGCCGGGCGACCAGCCGGATTTCAGCCATGTCGCGGTGCCAGCGGCGGATGCCATGCGCCGTCCCGACGTGCTCGATGCCGAGGCCCAGCTGCGCGACATGCCCTATGGCCTGATCCGGGTGCTGGACGAGGATGGCCACGCGGTGGGTGCATGGAACCCACGCCTGGACCCGGACCTGCTGCGGCGCGGGTTGAGGGCGATGGTGCTGACCCGCGCGTTCGACACGCGGATGTTCCAGTCCCACCGGCAGGGCAAGACCTCGTTCTTCATGACTTCTAGCGGCGAGGAGGCTCTTGGTGCTGCCACCTCCATGGTGCTGGGCCGGGAGGATATGTGCTTCCCGACCTACCGGATGGTCAGCTACCTCATGGCTCGCGACTACCCGCTGCTGGACATGGTCAACCAGATCTATTCGAACGAGAAGGACCCGTTGAAGGGCCGGCAGCTGCCGATCCTGTATTCCGCCCGGAAGTATGGGTTCTATTCGCTGTCCGGCAATGTGGGCAGCCGATTCGGCCACGCGGTGGGCTGGGCGATGGCGTCCGCCTACAAGGGCGACGACAAGATCGCGATCTCCTTTATCGGCGAGGGAACGACCGCGGAAGGCGACTTCCACGAGGCGCTGACGTTCGCCTCGGTGTACCGCGCGCCCGTCATTCTGTGCATCACCAACAACCAGTGGGCGATCTCGTCGTTCCAGGGCATCGCCGGTGGCGACGAGACCACCTTCGCGGCGCGGGCGATCGGCTACGGGCTGCCTGGGTTGCGGGTGGACGGCAACGACTTCCTGGCCGTGCATGCCGCGACCCAGTGGGCGGCCGACCGTGCGCGGAGCAACGGCGGTGCCACGCTGATCGAGTTTGTCACCTATCGCGCTGCCGGGCACTCGACCAGCGACGATCCGGGCCGATACCGTCCGGTGGACGACGCGGCGCACTGGCCGCTGGGCGACCCGGTCCTGCGGCTGAAGGCGCACCTTCTCGCCTGCGGCGAATGGTCGGAACAACAGCACGAGGCGCTCGAGGCCGAATGCAAGGAGGCGGTGCGCGCCGCCGCCAAGCAGGGCGAGGCCATCGGCACGCTCGGGCAGTCGAAGCCGGACACGGGCGAGATGTTCCAGGACGTCTACGAGCAGCCGGACTGGCGCATCATGGAGCAGCGCCGGGAGCTGGGTTGCTGATCATGGCCACCATGAACATGATCCGGGCGATCAACTCGGCCCTCGACGTGATGCTGGCGCGTGATCCCGACGTCGTGATCTTCGGCGAGGACGTGGGATATTTCGGCGGTGTGTTCCGCGCCACCGACGGGCTTGCCGCGAAGCACGGCCTGACGCGATGCTTCGACTCGCCGATTTCCGAAGGCGGCATTGTCGCCACCGCGATCGGCATGGGCGCCTACGGGCTGCGGCCGGTGGTGGAGATTCAGTTCGCAGACTACATCCTGCCGGCCTACGACCAGCTGGTGTCGGAGGCGGCACGGCTGCGCTACCGCTCCGGCGGCGAGTTCTGGTCCCCGATCACGGTGCGCTCGCCTTATGGCGGCGGCATCTTCGGCGGGCAGACGCACAGCTCCAGCCCGGAAGCGATCTTCGCCCACGTGTCCGGGCTCAAGACCGTGATCCCGTCCAACCCGTACGACGCCAAGGGCCTGCTGATCGCCGCGATCGAGGACAATGATCCGGTGATCTTCCTGGAGCCCAAGCGCGTCTACAACGGCCCGTTCAACGGGCGCTTCGACCAGCCGGTTAGCACCTGGGCGCAGCATCCGGCGAGCGAGGTGCCGGAAGGCCACTACACGGTTCCGCTCGGCAAGGCGGCAGTCACCCGTGTTGGAGCGGCGGTGACGGTGCTCGCCTACGGCACCATGGTGCACGTGGCGTTGTCGGCCGTGGAGGAAAGCGGCATCGATGCCGAGGTGATCGACCTGCGCAGCATCGTGCCGCTCGACCTCGACACCATCCTTCATTCCGTGCGCAAGACCAGGCGCTGCGTCGTGGTGCACGAGGCGTCGCGCTTCGCCGGCTTCGGCGCCGAGCTGTCGTCGCTGGTGCAGGAGCGGTGCTTCTACCATCTCGAGGCGCCGATCGAACGCGTCGCCGGCTGGGACACGCCGTATCCGCATGCCTTCGAACGGGACTATTTCGTCGGGCCTGCCCGAGTCATCGCTGCGATGCAGCGCACCCTGAAGGGTTGACGATGGACCACTACGTCATTCGCCTGCCGGACGTCGGCGAGGGCGTCGCCGAGGCGGAAATCGTTGCCTGGCACGTCAGGATCGGCGACCGGATCGAGGAGGACCAGGCGACGATCGACATCATGACCGACAAGGCGACGGTCGAGATGACCGCGCCGGTGTCTGGCGTGATCGTGGCGTTGCACGGCGAGATCGGCCAGATGGTGCCGGTAGGGTCGCCGCTGATCGAGCTGGCGCTCGACGAAGCGGTTGATGCGTCCGTTGACGCGCCCATTGATGCCTTGGACGGCCCCGAAACGCCCACCCTTCCCGAAACGATAGCGGCAGGAGGCGCACCGGCCGCTTTGCCTGGAACAACGGTTTCCGATCTCGTGAAACCCGTGGCCGCCATGGCGGCGTCAGACCAGGCCGACGCGCCGCTGGCGGCGCCGGCGACGCGTCGGCGTGCGTCCGAGCTCGGCGTCGATCTGCGGTCGGTGTCCGGCACCGGCCCCGACCACCGCGTCACGCCGGAAGACCTTCAAGCGTTCGTTTCGCGTCGCGATGGTCTGCCGTCGCAACCGGCCGACCGGCCTGCGGGCCGCGCCGGGGTCAGGGAGACCGGCGTCAAGGAAGTCGCCCTGGTCGGCCTGCGCCGCAGGATCGCGGAGCGGATGGGGGAAGCGAAGCGCCGCATCCCGCATTTCGGCTACGTCGAGGAGTTCGACCTGACCGAGCTGGAGGCCCTGCGCAGGGAGCTCAACGCTGATCGGTCGGAAGAGCAGCCGAAGTTGACGCTGCTGCCCTTCTTCATGCGTGCGGTGGTGCGGCTGGTGCCGCAATTCCCGCAGGTGAACGCGCGGTTCGACGACGATGCCGGGATCCTGCGCATGCACGACGCCGTGCACGTGGGCATCGCGACGCAGACGCCGGGCGGCCTGATGGTCCCGGTGGTGCGGCATGCGGAAGCGCTCGACCTGTGGCAAAGCGCCCGCGAGCTCGAACGCGTCACGCGGGCGGCGCGGGACGGCAGCGCCAGGCGCGAGGAACTGACGGACTCCACCATCACCCTCACCAGCCTCGGCGCCCTGGGCGGCGTGTCGGCGACGCCGGTGATCAACCATCCGGAGGTGGCGATCATCGGTCCGAACAAGCTGATGGAGCGGCCGGTGGTGGTCGGCGGGCAGATCGTCGTGCGCACGATGATGAACGTGTCGTCGTCGTTCGACCACCGGATCGTCGACGGCTACGACGCTGCCCGGTTCATACAGGGCATGAAGCGTTTGATCGAGCGGCCCGCCTTGTTGTTCATGGAGCGGCGATGACGTCCATCCGCACGACGGGGATCGGCAGCTGCCGGGACACGTTCCTATATCCAGCCCTGCCGTTGCCGGCTGCGGCGGCTAATGACGGGATCCGATCATGAGCTCTGCGATGGAGTTTTCCGGGCTTGAGTTCTCGCTGGGCGAGAATGCGGACGCGATCCGGGACACGACGGCGCGGTTCGCCGCCGACCGCATCGCGCCGATCGCGAAGCAGGTGGACGAAAGCAACAGCTTTCCGCGGGAGCTGTGGCCGCAGATGGGCGCGCTCGGGCTGCACGGCATCACGGTGGAGGAGGAACACGGCGGGCTGGGCCTCGGCTACCTCGAGCACGTGGTGGCGATGGAGGAGATATCCCGCGCTTCCGCGTCGGTCGGGCTCAGCTACGGGGCGCATTCCAACCTGTGCATCAACCAGATCCGGCGCTGGGGCACGGAGGAGCAGAAGCAGCGATACCTGCCGAAGCTGATCTCCGGCGAGCATGTGGGATCGCTTGCCATGTCGGAAGCGGGGTCCGGCTCCGACGTGGTATCGATGCGGCTCAAGGCGGAGAAGCGCGGCGACCGCTTTGTGCTGAACGGCACCAAGTTCTGGATCACCAACGCGCCGTCGGCCGAGGTGCTGGTGGTGTATGCCAAGACCGACCCCGCCGCCGGGCCGAAGGGGATCACCGCGTTCCTGGTCGAGAAGGGATGGGCCGGGTTCTCGGTGTCAAAGAAGCTCGACAAGATGGGCATGCGCGGCAGCGACACCGCCGAGCTGGTGTTCCAGGACTGCGAGGTTCCGGCCGAGGCCATCATGGGCCGGGAAGGACAAGGGGTGGCGATCCTGATGTCCGGGCTGGACTACGAGCGCGCGGTGCTGGCGGGCGGCCCGCTCGGCATCATGCAGGCCTGCCTGGACGTGTGCCTGCCCTATGTCCGGGAGCGCAAGCAGTTCGGCAAGCCGGTCGGCGGGTTCCAGCTCATGCAGGCCAAGATCGCCGACATGTATGTGGCGCTGAACTCCGCGCGCGCCTACGTGTATGCGGTCGCCAGAGCCTGCGACGCCGGCAACACCACGCGCACCGACGCGGCGGCGGCGATCCTGCTCGCCAGCGAGAACGCGGTGAAGACGACGTTGGAAGCGATCCAGGCGCTGGGCGGCGCCGGCTATACCCGGGAATGGCCGGTGGAGCGGCTGCTGCGCGATGCCAAGCTGTACGACATCGGCGCCGGCACCAACGAGATACGTCGCTTCCTGATCGGCCGCGAGCTCATCGAGGGGGCGACGCCGCGATGAGCCGGTGGGCCGGCGCGATCGACACCGGCAGCGACGCGTTCGCGCGCAACGCGGCGGTCAACCGGGCGCTTGCCACGGATCTGCGCGAGCAGGTGCGGATCACCAGCGAGGGCGGCCCAGCCGCGTCGCGCGAGCGGCACGTCGCGCGTGGCAAGCTGCTGCCGCGGGACCGGGTGGAGCGACTGCTCGATCCCGGCGCGCCGTTCCTGGAGCTGGGCCAGCTGGCGGCCTACGGCCTGTATGGCGACGAGGCACCGGGAGCCGGCATCATCACCGGCATCGGCCGCGTGTCAGGACGCGAGGTGATGATCGTCGCCAACGACCCGACGGTGAAGGGCGGCGCCTACTTCCCCTTGACCGTGAAGAAGCACCTGCGCGCGCAGGAGATCGCCGAGCAGAACCGCCTGCCCTGCGTGTACCTGGTGGATAGCGGCGGCGCCAACCTGCCGCACCAGGCGGAGGTGTTCCCGGACCGCGACCATTTCGGCCGCATCTTCTTCAACCAGGCGCGCATGAGTGCCGCGGGCATCGCGCAGATCGCCTGCGTCATGGGGCTCAGCACCGCGGGCGGCGCCTACGTGCCGGCGATGAGCG
>CAXSHC010000222.1:0-5425 GCA_964236745.1 uncultured Acetobacteraceae bacterium | reverse complement strand
GCGCGACACCGGTGCGCGCGGCGAAGCGTTCTGCGTCGATCCCTTCCGACAGGCGCAGGCCCATCAGCAGCATCTCGCGCGCCGGCTCCGGCGCCACCAGCTTGGTTTCCTCCGTCAGCCCATGGCCGCACCGCTCCACCCGATCGGCCCAGGGTTCCGGAGCCCGGTGCCGACGCGTGGCGAAGATCGCCGGCAGGCCGTCCAGCTCCGACCGCGTGATCCGCCCATGCGCCCCCGGGCCGATGCCGAGATAATCGCCGTAGCGCCAATAAGCGAGGTTGTGCCGGCTTTCCGAGCCGGGAACGGCGTAGTTGGAAACCTCGTAGGCCAGCAGACCGTGCGTTGCCGCGACGGATGCCGTTTCCTCGTAGAGTGCCGCACCCAGTTCGTCGTCCGGCATCCTGATCAGGCCCTGGCGGTGCAGGCCCTCGAAGCGCGTGCCGGGCTCGATCGTCAACTGGTAGAGCGACAGGTGGTCCGCCGCCAGCGCCAGCGCCCGGTCGAGTTCCGACCGCCACGACGGCAGGTCCTGTCCCGGACGCGCGTAGATCAGGTCGAACGAGATCCGCGGGAAGATTGCGCGCGCCATCTCCAGCGCCACGACAGCCTCCGCGGCGGAATGCGCCCGGCCGAGCAGGCGCAGCGCTTCGTCCTCCAGGCTCTGCACTCCGAGCGAGACCCGGTCCACCCCTGCGGCCCGGAACGCGCGCAACCGCCCGACTTCCACGCTGGTGGGGTTGGCTTCCAGGGTGATCTCGAGGTCGGGCAGGGGGCGGAACAGGCGGCAGGCATCGGCGATCAGGTCGGCCACCGTGTCCGGCGCCATCAGGCTCGGCGTGCCGCCGCCGAAGAAGATCGAGGCCAGGGGGCGTGGGCCGAGCCTGGCGGCTTCGGTGGCGAGTTCGGTGCGCAGGGCGCGGGCGAACCGGGCTTGCGGCACCTGCTCGCGGACGTGGCTGTTGAAGTCGCAGTACGGGCACTTGGCCAGGCAGAATGGCCAGTGGATATACAAGGCGAGGCCAGGGCTCTGCCCTGGACCCGCCAAGGGCGGGGCCCTTGGAACCCGATTTTCCGGCATGGAAGCTAGATGGCGACGCGGACGCCGAGTTCGACCACTCTGTCGGAAGGGATGCGGAAGAACTCGATTGCCGGCACGGCGTTGCGCGCCATCAACAGGAACAACGAGATGCGCCACAACCGCATCTTCGGGATGGTGCCGCGCACCAGCACCTCGCGGTTGACGAAGTAGGACGCCTGCATCGGATCGAACTCGACCCCCTGGGCCCGCAGGCCTTCCAGCGCGCGCGGCAGGTTCGGGCTTTCCATGAAGCCGTAGCGAAGCGTGACGCGGTGCATGCCGGGGGCCAGTTCCTCCACCAGCATGCGGCCGCCCGGATCGGCTTCCGGCTGGTCCAGGTTCTGCGCGGTGACGAACAGCACGCGCTCGTGCAGCACCTTGTTGTGCTTGAGGTTGTGCAGCAGGCAGGCAGGCACGTACTCGGCGTTGGCGGTCAGGAAGATGGCGATGCCGGGCACGCGCAGGGTGCGCGACTGCGGCAGCCGCGCCAGGAACGAGGCGAGCGGCAGGCTGTCCTGCTTCCAGCGTGACAGGATCAGGTTGCGGCCGGTCTTCCAGGTGGTCATCAGCGTGGTCAGCACCACGCTCAGCATCAGCGGCACCCAGCCGCCCTGCGGGATCTTGAGCGCGTTGGCGGCGAAAAAGGTGGCGTCGATCAGGAAGAAGGTGCCGAAGGTGCCAAACGCCGCGAACCGCGACCACTTGAACACCCGCCGGAACACCACCGCCGCCAGCACGCAGGTGCACATGAAGGTGCCGGTGACCGCGATGCCATACGCCGAGGCGAGCGCTGCCGACGAGCGGAACGACAGCACCAGCACCACCACCCCCACCATCAGCGCCCAGTTGACCTGGGGAACGTAGATCTGGCCTTCCTCGTCGGCATTGGTGTGCAGCACGCGCAGGCGTGGGAAATAGCCTAGCTGCACCATCTGCCTGGAGATGGAGAACGCGCCCGTGATCATCGCCTGGCTGGCGATCACGGTGGCGCAGGTGGCCAGGATCACCATCGGCACCTGCAGCCAGGGCGGGCACAGCAGGAAGAACGGGTTCTTGATCGCTGCAGGATGGCTGATGATCAGCGCGCCCTGGCCGAGGTAGTTCAGCGCCAGCGCCGGCAGGACGAAGCAAAGCCAGGCCACCCGGATCGGCTTGCGCCCGAAATGCCCCATGTCGGCGTAGAGCGCTTCCGCGCCCGTGACCGACAGCACCACGGCACCCAGGGCGATAAAGGCGATCCAGCCGTGGTCCCAGATGAAGATCACGGCGTGGTAGGGCAGCAGCGCGTGCAGCACGAAGGGCTGGTGCAGCACCTCGATCGCGCCCAGCACGCCGATGGAGCCGAACCAAAGCACCATAACGGGGCCGAAGATGCGGCCGACGCTGCCAGTGCCGCGCCACTGCATGCCGAACAGCACCACGATCACCACGATCGACGCCGGCAGCACCACTTCCGCAGCGCCGGGGATGCTGACCTCGATCCCTTCCACCGCCGACAACACGGAAATCGCCGGGGTGATGGTGCCGTCGCCGAAGAACAGGCAGGCGCCGATGATGCCGACCAGCCCCAGCGCCGCGCGTAGGCGGCGCCCCGGCGCCACGCGCTGCGCCAGCGCCATCAGCGACAGGATACCGCCCTCGCCGTTGTTGTCGGCGCGCATGATCAAGGTGATGTACTTGACCGTCACCACCAGCACCAGCGACCAGAAGATCAGGCTCTCGATCCCCAGGACCTCCCACGGGGTCGGCGGGGCGCGATCGCTGATGATGTTGATGGTGGCGCTCAGCGCGTAGAGCGGGCTCGTGCCGATGTCGCCATAAACAACGCCCAGCACCGCCATCACCGAAGCGATCGTCACGCCCCGGTTGCGTATGGTGCCATGGCCGCCACCCGGCGCAGGCTCGGTCGCGATTTCCGACAGGTTCCCGCCGAACAGCCCGGGGCCAGATGCTCCGGTGACGTCACTCATCCAGCCATGCTCCGGCACCGAGGGCAACGCAGTCTGGAGCCCGATGCAGCCCCATACGACCTAGTTCCGCACCGGCGCAAGCGACCCCGCCGCCGCGGGCCTGCCGCCGAAGATCGCGCTGCCGATCCGGACCGAGGTGGCGCCGCAGGCGATCGCCTGCTCGAAGTCGCCCGACATGCCCATCGACAGCCGGGCCAGCCCGTGCGCCGCGCCGATCCTCGCCAGGTGCTGGAAGAAAGGTGCCGGATCGGCCTCGGCCGGCGGGATCGCCATCAGGCCGATCAGCCGGTCCCCGAACCGTTGTCGGCAGATGCCGATGAAGCGGTCCGCCTCGTCCGGCGGCACCCCGCTCTTCTGCGGTTCCGACCCGATGTTGACCTGCACCAGCAGCTTTGGCAGCCTCCCGGTCTTCTGCGCCGCCTCGTCCAGCGCGTCTGCCAGACGGATCCGGTCCAGCGTCTCGATCACGTCGGCGACGCGGACCGCATCGGCGGCCTTGTTGGTCTGCAGCGGCCCGATCAGGTGCAGCCGGAGCCGTGGCCAATCCGGGCGCAGCTCCGGGAACTTCGACTGCGCTTCCTGCACCCGGTTCTCGCCGAAGCAGTTTTGGCCGGCCGCCAGTGCTGCGGCGACCGCTCCGACGGGATGGGTCTTCGATACCGCGACCAGGTCGACGTCGTCCGCCGCGCGGCCCGCGCGTTCCGCGGCCTGGGCGATCCGCTGACGCATTTGTTCGAGTGCCGCGGCGATCGGATGGGGCTGGACGCCGTCCGGCTCGTCCCAGCCGTCCGGCCGCGTTTCCTTGTTCGGCTCGGAGATGATCATGCGGCGCACGCTCCTGCGGCACGGCGTCCGGGTCAAGCGGCCCGGAGTTCTACCCGCGGGAGCCCTACACGCAGAAGCCCTGCCCGCATCGGCGTCAGGCGGCCTGGAGCTCGAAGGTCAGCTCCTTCGCTCTGATCCGCTCGTTGCGCGTCAGCCTTTGCCGCTCCCAGCTGAAACTGGCGCCGTCGTTGTCTCCGGCGACCGCGTCCGGCTCGCTGGCACTCGTCGACCAGCCATCGCTGCTGCTGGTGCGCGTGAGGGCGGCGATCTCGGGGATCAGCAGCTGTCGCAGGCGTGGGCTCCTGGCGTCGAACCAGAGCAGGCAGATGCGATCCCAGCCGTCCAGGATCGACTCCAGCCCGTGCAGCCAGCCCGATGCTGCCAGGCTGCCGGCACGCCAGGCATCCAGCACGGGAAGGGGATTGGCCAGCATCGCCTTGATCTCCGGCAGCAGCAGCGCGCACTGGCGGATGCAGTGGTCGGCCGCGGTCATGATCCGGCCGAGCAGGGCGGCATCGATGCCGCCACGGTTGAATTGTTCCTCCGCCAGCGATCCGCGAAGCTTCTGGACCAGGGACAACAGGCGCCCCCAGCGGCCGGTCTCGTTGCGCTCGATCTCCCCGGATATCCGCATCGGCGGCTGCGTCCCGGACACCTGCCCCGCGCCGACCGCGACCGACGCGTAGCGCACCGAAACCTCCTGCAGCGCTTCGGCGAGTTGCGGCCCGCGCCAGCCGAGTCGCGCCGCCAGCATGTTGAAGCCGTCGCGGTCCATGCAGCTGACCGCATCCTCGGGACGATGGAAGCCACCCTGCCGCGCCAGCGACATCAGCAGCTGGGCGCGCAACCGCAGGGCGGCGATGTCGAGCGCATCCTGCGCCTGGCGCGCCGCATCGGCAGCCTCCTGGCCGGCATAGCCGTCCAGCGCCACCAGCCGCGCCGCCTGGCGCACGTCGGCTGGACCGATGCTGTCCAGGCCGGACAGGCGGCCGACCAGCAGGGTGTCGTGCAGGTTGGGGGCGGCAAAGCCGGCGACGACGCTCCAGGCTGCGACATAGACGCCACGTCCGCCGGACGGGTTCGGCAGCACGAACTCCAGCCCGTTCGGGTTGGAGCGGAGCCGCACCGCTCCCAGCAGCGGCGCCAGAAAGGGAAGATGCACCCCGGCATCGGGCTTCTGCTCGGGCCGGCGCAGGGCCGACAGCGTGTCCCGGGCTGCCATTGAAGCCTGGATCGCCCGGTATGGCCGGGTTGGAATTTGAATCGCCTGCAGAGCACCCATGGATCTTCCGCCTTTTGCCGGTCCGCGGCGCCAGGCCGCTTCGTGCGTCGATGTCAGGATGGCCGAAGACGATAAACAAACCGTGAAGCTGGAACGGAAGCGTTACGCCAAACCAAGAACCTGGATCGCTTTCTCGCTGCCGACCAGCAGCTCGGTGACGCGCATGCGGTCTGCCCGGGTCATGCCGCTCCTGGCGCCGTAGCGGGCGTAACGGGCGGCGGCCTGTTCAAGCAGGCGGTCATATTCCTCCGCGTGCCCGAGTCGCGACGC
>CAXSHC010000221.1:0-5526 GCA_964236745.1 uncultured Acetobacteraceae bacterium | reverse complement strand
AGCCCCCCGGATGGGCCGGGCCAGGACGCATGCCCTGGCCCGGCCGGCGGTGACGTGTTAGCGGATCAGCTTGGCCGCGGCGAGGCTGACCGCCAGCCGCGTCGCGTCGAGTGTGCCGTTGCCGACGGCGTTCTCGTAGCCGCCCGCAGCCTGATAACCCCAGTTGTCGCCTGCCTTGATGTCGGTGGAGACCAGCGAGCCGAGCGAGTAGAGCAGCGGGTTGAGCTGGCCGGTGCGGCCGCCCAGGCCTTGCACGAACAAGGCGTTGACGCCGTTCAGCTGCGGGGCGACGAAGCTGGTGCCGCCGTAGAAGTTCACGATCCCACCTTCCTCGATATACTGGTAGCCGGACTCCGGGTCGGCGTTGGCCGACAGGTCGGGCAGGTTGCGTCCGGCGAAGTTGGCCGGCAGCACGTATTGCAGCACCGGGCCCTGGCCGTTGTCCTGGGTCAGGGTCTGGCCCGGCTTGGTCAGGGTGATGCCCTTCACGCCGTCCTGGTAGTAAGGCTTGCCGAAATAGGAGCTGACGCCGCCACCGCCACCGGTAGAGAACACCGACGACACCGGCAGCGCGGCGGCATGGCCCTGGGCCGCGGCTTGGTTGGAAATGTAATCCCAGCCCCAGGCCTGCTCCTGCGCCACGGTCAGCACGACGCCGTCGTTCAAGGTGAAGGAGAAGGGCAGGGTGGTGCCGCCGGCTGCCGTCACCAGCGGATCGCTGGACGGATGGTCCACGGCGTAGGGAGCGTTGCAGACCGGGTTGTCGGCGCCCGGCGTGCCGAAGGCCGGGCAGCCGCGCACCGTGTCGAACGACCCGGAGTCGCCGGCGGCGATGAACACCGTCTGGCCCTGCAGCGCCATCTCCAGGAACGCGTCATGGAACGCGTCGAGCATAAAGGTCTGGCTGCTGGTGGGGGCGGCGATGTCGGTGAAGAAGTCGAGCTCGGGCTGGCCCCAGGACGACGATACCGTGTCGGCGATGTTGTCGGACGCCGCCGCCTCGAAGCCGTCGATGAAGTTGGCGTTGGTGTTGTTGGGCGACACGTAGACCCGCATCTTGGCGCCCGGCGCGATCGCGCCTGATTCCTCGACGTCGAGATCGGTCTCGCCTTCGCCCGCGGCGTCGCTCGGCGCGATGGTGGTACCGCCATCGACGTTCACGGTGGTGATGCGCGTTTGCGACACGTTCAGCCCGATCTGGCGCCAGAACTGGTAGGCGTCCGATGGCTTGAAGTTGGCCAGGGTCACGATGCCGATGGTGCTGCCACGGCCGTTGACGCCGAGCTGGTAGATCGGGGCGACGTGGTAGAACTTCTCGAAATCGGCCGGCAGGTAGTTGCCGGGGGTGCCGCCGGTCAAGGTGGCGGAGCTGACTGCCCGGGGCGTGGCGGCCTGGCCGATCGCCGCCACCGCGCGCTGCGAATGCGCATGGGTGAAGGTATCCAGGCCGCCGATGCCGCGAACCAAGCCGCGAAGCGAGTGTGGCAGCGTAGGCGCCCGGTCCGGCACCATGCCGCTGTGCCCGTTCAGGGAAACGTGGTGGAGCTTCACGCTCATTGCTGACTCGGCAGTGCCGGCGCTGCTGAGCACCTCGATCGCCAGGTGGTTGGGGAACACGTATTGGACCGTATAGCCGAGCTGCACCAGGGCTGCCTCGACCTGGGCGATCTGCGCGTCGCTCGGCGCGTACTGGCCGACGAACTGCTGCACGGACAGGAACTTGTGGTAGCCGGAGCCAGGGGTCTGCAGCGCCTGCGCTGCCGCTTCCGCCGCCTTGGGGTTCTGGATCGGCAGGTAGACGGTCTGGGCCAGGATGTCGCCGACCGACACGTCGCCGGTTGTCGCGGCCCGGCCCGTGGTCGCACCCAGGGCGAGCCCGGCCAGGATCGAGGCGACGGAGAAGGAAAGTCGCTGCTTGAAGCTGTATTTCATTTTATCTCGCTCTCGCATCCTGCGACGGACGACGTCCGTTGCGACAAACTGTGGCCGTGTGAGATGCGCCCGGTCAAGCAACAAATCACCGGGCGCAACGAACCGGCGGGATGTCAGAAGATGCAGACGAGGACGAGGCCGCCGATCATCAGCGCACCCCCGACGATGCGCCAAAGCGTTGCCGGGTGGCGCTCGAAGCCGATGATGCCGAAATGGTCGAGCAGGATGGCCGAAACCAGGGTGGCCGTCACCACGATGCCGTTGTAGCTGGCGGCACCCAGCTTGCCCGCGAACAGGATGGTGGCGATGATCGGCACCACCGCGATCACGGTGCCGAGCCAGGCCCACCAAGGGGTTTGCGAGAAGCCGGTGGAGCTCGGGAACGACTCGCGGCTAAGCAGCAGCCCGGCGCCCGCGGCAGCGCCGGAGATCGCGCAAACGAACAGCGTGCACCACCAGGGGCGGGCCAGGGTCCGCATCAACGTGGCGTTGGTGCCGGAATGGATGGCGTTGAGCAGGCCGACAAAGGCCACAAAAGCGTAGGCGAGAATCTGCATGCGGTCGGTCCGGCTTCCGGCTCCGCGATACACTATTCCTGGACGATGATGGAAATCTTGCCGTCGCGCTCGGCGATCGCATACCGCACCTGGGCGATCTCGTGCAGTCCGCGCTGGCGGACGGCGTACATGATGTCCGACTGCTGGATGTTCAGCTGGCGCATCCGCTTTTCCAGGAACTGGCCGTCCTCATAGATGATGATCGGCGTGCCATCGACGATGCGGCCGAACCGGGGCGAATGCACCTTCAGCCAGCCCACCAGCCGGTGCATCAGGCCGAAGGTGATCACCACGCTGACGCCGGCGGTGACCGAATGCTCGTCGCTGAGCACCCCGGTCAGGGTGGTGCCGGCGACCAGGAACAGCACCACGAGGTCGAGCGGCGCCAGCTGGCTCGAGGTGCGCCGGCCCAGGAAGCGAAGCGCGAACAACAGGATCCAGTAGGCGGCTGCCGCACGTAGGATGACGTTCATGGCTAGTGCCTCCGGCGCCGGATCGTGACGGTTCGGCTCATGGCAGCACGACTTGGGTCCAGTGCACCCTGTGGCGCTGGTCAGGCAGGTCCGCATTCGCGTCGGCACCGGTCCAGGCCTTGAGGCGGACGATGCCTACCGTGGCTGGCATGGCGTCGAGCCGGATCTTCGCGTTTGCTTGCCGTGGCGCCACGACGAAGCGCAGCACCAGGCCCTTGCTTCCGACCATCGTCGCATCCGCGTCCGGCACGGTCCGGCCGAGGCCCATCGGCTCGGCCATCTTGCCGGACACGAACACGTTCACCGGCATCGGCGCGTCACCGGGATTGGCCAGGCGCAGCGTGACCTGGGTCGGGGTGCCTTCCCGTGCCATCGGCTCGAAGTCCACGCGCAGCGATCCATCCGGGGCGCTGGCGGTGCGGTGGCTGAAAGGGCCGCGCCCCAGCAGACCGGACACACAGACCAACAGAAACAGGACCATCACCGCGAGGCCGACGTTCTGGGCGATGTTCCATCGTCGCTCGAACTCCTGGTCGTAGCCGACCTCAAGCTCGTCGTTGACCCGGTCAGCGCCACGCACCGGTTCTGCCATGCGATCTCCAGGCCCAGGCGGCCGGTCGATCAACCGCGGCTGCGACCACGGGTTCCTGTAACGGAGGGCTTCGCTGCGTAACGTCCCGTCGACCGGTCAGGCCTCGGCACGCTCCGGCAGCAGGCCGCGCATGCGCCGGGCCAGGCCGTTGCCGCCATGGCGCTCCGCCAGGAACAGGGCCGTGGTGCCTTCGCCGTCCCGCTTGAGCGGATCGGCCCCGCGTTCAAGCAGGAGATGCGCCATCTCCTCACGCCCGAACATCACCGCGAACATCAGCGGCGTGCGCCCGACGTGGTTGGGCCGGTCGATCATCGCACCCGCGTCCAGAAGCAGACGGGCGATCGCGAGATCGCCCTTAAAGGCGACGCCGCACAGGGCAGTGCTGCCCTTATGGTCCGCCAGGTCGGATATGGCGCCACGCCGGAGCAGCAGCGCAGTGGCGGCGTGATGGCCGTTGTAGGAGGACAGGATCAGCGGGGTATAGCCACGCCGGTCCGGCCGGTTCGGATCGGCGCCGGCATCCAGGAACTGCTCAAGCAGATCGTCCTGTCCTGCCCGCGCCGCATCGAAGTATAGCGCCTCGATCTGCTCGTAGGTGAAACCGGGAGCGGGCACCGGCACCCCCCCATCGTCCGGATCGGTCATCGGCATCCTCCACGGCGGCGGAGGGAGGATAAGCACGCGGCCTGGCGGTTGTCATCCGCCAGGTTGCAGTACCGGAACCGATGTTTCGGCTCAGCCCGGCTGTAGCACCAGGGCCGGCAGGACGCTAAACAGCTGCCCGACCGGCACCCGGTCGCCGCCCTCGAATGCCATGCCGCCGAGCAGGTCGACCCATCGCCCGTCCGGCAAAGCGATCGTGGCGTCGCCCCAATCGGGGTCGGTGTCGCGCCGGCCGGGATACCGCGCCAGCAGCACCAGCACCCGGTCGCCGCCCTGGCTGCGGCCATAGGCGATCACCTGTTCCGCCTTCTCGCCGTCGACCGGCAACGGCTCATAGGTGCCGTCCGCGAACAGCGCCGGCAGGGTGCGGCGCAGGTCGAGCAGCATGGCGGTGACGGCGAGCTTGATCCGCCCGTCCTGCCAGCCGTCGAGCAGTTCCGTTATCAACGACGTACGGCCATCGCGGTCGCCGAGACGGCGCGACAGCTCCGACAACGCGTCCTGGCGCAGGGCATAGTCAACCGGCCGCCGGTTGTCCGGGTCCATCAGGCTCAGGTCCCACAACTCGCAGCCCTGGTAGATGTCCGGCACGCCGGGCAGCGTGAGCTTCATCACCAGCTGGATCAGGCTGTTCTGCACCCCGAGCCGGGCCACCCGCTGCACGAACGGCAGGAAGCTCGTGCCGAAACCGCCGCGGTTGATGTCCAGCGCGTCGCGGGCGAAGGACTGCATCGCGTCCTCGTACGCCGCATCCGGCGCGGTCCATCCGGAATGCAGCTTGGCCTCGCGCATCGATTTCTCCAGCGCGCCGGCAAGACGCTTGCCGTAGGTCTCGAGCGCGGTCTCGTCACTCGACTCGAGCAGCTCCACCGGCCAGGAGCCGACCAGCAGCTGGTAGAGCAGGTACTCGTCGTTGCGGTCCGGGGCGGCACTGCCGTCCAGGTCGCCGCGACGGGCGCGGAGCAATCGGCTCCAGGTGGTCACCAAACGCGTCCACTCGTCGGGAAGGTCCGACAGCACCGCGAGGCGGGCACGCGTATCCTCGCCGCGCTTGGTGTCGTGGGTGGAAGTGCCGAGCATGGAATGCGGCCAGTTCTTCGCCCGGATCGCATTGGCCTTGTGGAACGCAGGCAGGGCGATGCCGAAGCGGTCCGGCTCGCCCCCCACCTCGTTCAATGCCACGTGCCGGTTGTAGCGGTAGAAGGTGGTGTCCTCGAGACCCTTGGCCATCACCGGGCCGGAATACTGCTGCAGCTTCATCGCGAAGCGCAGCACGGCGCTGCGGCTGAAGCCGGATTTCGGCTGCGTC
>CAXSHC010000220.1:0-5568 GCA_964236745.1 uncultured Acetobacteraceae bacterium | reverse complement strand
TGCCGCGGAGGATGACAACTATGTTGTCAAAGCTGTAAACAACAGGAAGCGAACAAGCAAACCAGGGACAGCAACCGATGGGCTTGGATGTCGGACCCGCTGCAGAGGCAGCCGGCGGCATGGGCGAGACGGCGGCTAGATCCGGCGGTGGCCTTGGTACTCATTCCGAGGAAGCGGCTTTCCATTCGACGGCTGCCGACCTACCGATGCACAATCCGACTCCGAGTCGGACGAACAGCTTCGGGTCTGACGCGGAAACCCTGATCCCGAGCCGGCCTCCGTCGCCCTTAACCCCTGAGGAAAAGACGGCTACCGACCACCTGTCGGTCGCGGATAGCCGGTCGGTTTCGCCACTTTCCTTTGAGGACAGCTTGAAGCCCGGCGCCGGGATCGCCGACCTGCCGACGCACATGCCGGTCGCAGGTCGGACCACCTCATCAGAGTCTCGGGCGGATACAATGGTCGCCCAGGAGCCGATAGTGAGCAGAAAGCCGGTGGCTGGTAGCGGGGAGAAGTCGTTGCCCGCCATGGGCACCTCCCCGCAGGTAACTCATCTCATCAACGAGTTGGCCGCGCATCCTTCGGCTGGCACTGGAGAGAAGTCGCTACCGTCCGCCGTAGCTTCGTCGAAGACCGAGCGTCAATCCGTCGCTGCGGTTCTGCAGAAAGTCGGGCAGGCCATCCGCAACAATCCGATCAAGACGGGCGTCGGGCTCGGTGCGGTAGCACTCGGAACGGGCGTAGGCGTGGGAGCCGGGAACGAGTCACCGTCGGAATAAGCAGCGGCAGCTCCGACTCCATGCGGGGCGCCAAAGCGAGCTCAGGCTGACAAGGACATCGGGCTTTTCCGCGCGACGCCCACCGGGAACACACCGGATGCCACGCGGCAACGGTTGTTCGCGACAGCGAGATGTCAGCATCGTCGCGTTGTTTGGGACTGGCCGTAGCAAGGTCCTGAGGTCCTTGTCGGGAATGAGCGTCTCGAGGGAGGCGTTGCCTTGTTGCCGCATGTCGTGGACGAACCGGGAGAAGCCGAGGTAGTTCGGCAATCTGGTCCCGCGAGATGTCCCCGGTGGTGGCCTGGAGGAACAGCCTGCAGCCGAGGTGGCGCATTCTGGCAATGCAGGACGTGGACGAAGCCGATGCATCCGGCCGCCGCGACCGGGACGGGCGTGCTTCAGCGGCGGCGGGGCAGCAACATGAGGCCCAGGGTGGCGAGGCCGAAGGTCGCCATCGCGCCGACGGTGCCGCGGTGCCTGGTGCCCCAGGCTTGCGCGCTGAACGGCAGGGACTCGCGGTCGAACGCGCCGTGGGTGCCGGACGGACGGGTGGAAGGCGTGAACAGGTTCTCGTCGCGGGCGTCGGCGATGCCCTGGTTGTGCGAGGTCTGGGCGCGCGGCGCGATCTTGGCCACCAACAGGTCGGCGAGGCCCGGAGCCAGGGCGTTCAACAGGCCGGTCTGCACCGTCTGCCCGCCGACCAGCACGTCGCGGCGGCGGTTGGTGGCAGCGAAGAAGATCGCTTCGGCCACCAGCTCGGGCTGGTAGATCGGTGGCGGCGGGCGCGGCAGGCCTTCGAGGCGGCCGGGAGCGTGGCTGTAGAACGGGGTGTTGACACTGGGCGGATAGACCATCGACAGCCGGATGCGGCTGCGCTCGTGCATCAGCTCGGCCCGCAGCGCATCGGTGAAGCCGCGCATCGCCCACTTGGCCCGCGTTCCGCGGCCGCATGTGCTCAAGCGCCACGCGTGTGCCGCGCACGGTGCCCATGTAAACCACGTCGGTGACGCGCTCGAACTCCTGCTCCGACACGTTCGTGAAGGGCGCGAACACGCTGACGCCCGCGTTGTTGATCCACACGTCGATCGGGCCGAGCCCGGCCGCAATCGTGGTTGCGGCCTCGCGCAGGGCGTCGCTGTCGGTCACGTCGGCGGCGTGTGCTACGACGCGGCCGCCGTCGTTGCCGCTCGCCGCCAGCACCGCGATCCGGGCGGCTTCAAGCGGCTCGGCGCCGCGGGCGACGAGGCCAACATGCCAGCCGCGCTTGGCGAACAGCTCGGCGGTGGCAAGCCCGATGCCGGAAGAGCCACCGGTGATCGCCACCACGCCTGGGTTCTGGATGTTGCCTGCCATCATGCCCCTTCGAAGCGGAACCGTCCCCGCGACAAGGTGGCAGCGCCCGGCCGGCATCCCGGTTGCCGCAAGAAGGCCGGCTTTCCCGCGCCATGGGTGGATGCGGGTTCCCCGAGGGGTGGCAGGGCCAAGCCACGGGGGGGAGCAGCCCCACGAGCCTGGTGCCGCGCTGAGGCGCGACAGCCGCGCAGGCCGGATGCCTGGCCGAGGCGGTTCGCCAGCCTGGATGAAAGGCTGGGATGGAATTCTGGCCGGGAACGAAACGGCCCGGCGCTTCCGCGCCGGCGGCGCTCCGGGTTACGATGCGCGGACGGCGTGACCATCGGGGGAAACGGGATTGCAACGGTTCGAGCCTGTGCCGAACGGAGCGGCCGGAACACCGGTCCGGCTCACGCACCTGCAGCGGCTGGAAGGGGAAAGCATCCACATCCTGCGCGAGGTGGTGTCGGAAACGGCGCGGCCGGTGATGCTGTATTCGGTTGGCAAGGACAGCGCGGTGATGCTGCACCTGGCGCGCAAGGCGTTCCATCCGGCACCGCCGCCGTTCCCGCTTCTGCACGTCGACACCACCTGGAAGTTCCGGGACATGTATGCCATGCGCGACCGCATCGGTGCGGAAGCTGGCATGGAGCTGCTGGTGCACCGCAACCCCGAGGCCATGGCGCGCGGCATCAACCCGTTCGACCACGGCGCGCTGCATACCGACCTGTGGAAGACCGAGGGGCTGAAGCAGGCGCTGGAGCGATGGGGGTTCGACGCGGCGTTCGGCGGCGCGCGTCGCGACGAGGAGAAGAGCCGGGCCAAGGAACGGGTGTTCTCGTTCCGTTCGGCCAGCCATCGCTGGGACCCGAAGAACCAGCGGCCGGAGCTGTGGAACCTTTACAACGCCCGCAAGGGTCCGGGGGAAAGCATACGGGTGTTCCCGATCTCGAACTGGACCGAGCTCGACGTGTGGCAGTACATCCAGCTGGAGCACATCCCGATCGTGCCGCTGTACTTCGCGGCCCCTCGTCCGGCGGTGGAGCGCGACGGGCTGATCCTGATGGTGGACGACGAGCGGTTCCGGCTGCGGCCGGGCGAGCAGCCGGTGCTGCGCTCGATCCGCTTCCGCACGCTGGGCGATTATCCGCTGACCGGTGCCGTGGAAAGCCGCGCCGCCACCCTGCCGGAAGTGATCCAGGAGATGCTCCTGACCACGACCAGCGAGCGGCAGGGACGCGTGATCGACCACGACCAGAAGGGGTCGATGGAGAAGAAGAAGCAGGAAGGCTACTTCTGATGGCGCCGGAAACCGACGTGGCCGAGGTGGTGACCGAAGCGGGAACGGTGACCGGGGCGGGAGCCTCCTACCGGGCGGGCGGGCTGGTGGCCGAGGACATCGACGCGTTCCTGGAGCAGCACCGGCACAAGTCGCTGCTTCGCTTCATCGCCTGCGGCTCGGTGGACGACGGCAAGTCGACGTTGATCGGGCGGCTGCTCTACGACAGCCGCACGGTGTTCGACGACCAGCTGGAGGCGCTGGAAGCGGACAGCCGGCGGATGGGCACGCAAGGCGGCGCGATCGACTTCGCGCTTCTGGTGGACGGGCTGGCGGCGGAACGCGAGCAGGGCATCACCATCGACGTGGCCTATCGTTTCTTTTCGACGGAGAAGCGCAAGTTCATCGTCGCGGACACACCGGGGCACGAGCAGTACACCCGCAACATGGTCACGGGTGCCTCCACCGCCGATCTCGCAGTGATCCTGGTGGACGCGCGAAAGGGGGTGCTGACGCAGACGCGCCGGCACAGCACCCTGGTGCACCTGCTCGGCGTCCGCCACCTGGTGCTGGCGGTGAACAAGATGGACCTGATCGGCTACGACCAGGCGCGATACGAGGCGATCGTCGCCGAGTACCGCGCCTTCGCCGCCGGGATCGGCATCGTCGGCGGGATCACCGCGATCCCGGTGTCGGGGCTTGGCGGCGACAACGTCGCCACGCGGTCGGACGCGATGCCGTGGCACGACGGGCCGACGCTGATCGCACACCTGGACTCGGTGCAGGTGGACGCGGGGGAGGTGGACGCGGTGCATGACCAGCAGCGTCCGTTCCGCATGCCCGTGCAATGGGCGAGCCGGCCCGACCCGGGCTTCCGCGGCTTCGCGGGGCTGGTGGCCTCGGGCGCCATTCGGCCGGGCGACGCGGTGCGCGTGCTGCCGTCGGGGCGCACCACGCGGGTTGCGCGGATCGTGACGATGGACGGCGACCTTCCCGTGGCGGTGGCGGGGCAATCGGTGACGCTGACGCTGGACGACGAGGTGGACTGCTCGCGCGGCAGCGTGCTTGCTTCGGCGGACGCGCCGCCGGAAGCGGCGGACCAGTTCGAGGCGAACCTGGTATGGATGGCGGACGAGGCGATGCTGCCGGGCCGGTCGTACTGGCTCAAGCTCGCCACGGAAACGGTGACGGCAACGATCCACGCGCCCAAGTACCAGGTCAACGTCAACACCCTGGAGCACCTGGCGGCGAAAACGCTGGAGCTGAACGCGATCGGTGTGGTGACGCTGTCCACCGACCGCCCGGTGGTGTTCGAGCCGTATGCCGACAGCCGCACGCTGGGTGGCTTCGTGCTGATCGACAAGATCAGCAACGCCACGGTGGCGGCCGGCATGATCCGCTACGCCCTCCGCCGGGCGCAGAACGTTCATTGGCAGGCGATCGACATCAGCCGGGAAAGCCATGCAACGCAGAAGGGGCAGAAACCCGCGCTGGTGTGGTTCACCGGGCTGTCGGGGGCCGGCAAGTCCACGCTCGCCAACCTGGTGCAGAAGCGGCTGCACGCGATGGGACGGCATTCCTTCCTGCTCGACGGCGACAACGTCCGGCACGGGCTGAACCGCGACCTGGGCTTCACCGACGCCGACAGGGTGGAGAACATCCGGCGCGTGGGCGAGGTGGCGAAGCTGATGACGGACGCGGGGCTGATCGTGCTGACCGCGTTCATCTCGCCGTTCCGGGCGGAGCGCCGGATGGTGCGCGACATGATGCCGGCGGGCGAGTTCATCGAGGTGCACGTGGACGCGACGCTGGAGGACGCGGAGAAGCGCGACGTGAAGGGGCTGTATGCCAAGGCGCGCGCGGGGACTTTGCGCAACTTCACCGGCATCGACAGCCCGTACGAGCCGCCGGAAGCGGCGGAGCTGCGGCTCGACACCGCAGCACTGACGCCGGAGCAGGCGGCGGAGCGGGTGGTGGAGCTGGTGCTGCGCGGGCAGGACCGGTCGGGTGGCTGAGGACGACCACGCGCTGGCGCGCCGCATCGCGGAAGCGGCCGGAGCGCTGCTGTTGTCGGTGCGCGGCTCCGAACTGTTCGAGGGCCGGGCGCTCGGTGTGGCGGGCGACCGGATCGCGCATGCGTTCATTATGGAAGCGCTGGCGGCGCACCGGCCGGGGGAT
>CAXSHC010000219.1:0-5696 GCA_964236745.1 uncultured Acetobacteraceae bacterium | reverse complement strand
AGCCGTCGCAGAAGGGTCCGATCGTCGCATCATGTCAGATAACAATTCACGCGTCCGGGCAGCCCACCCATTCGGCGTCACAGGATTGTTCTAGACGCATGGTATCGTGGCGAACCGATGGCGAAATGTCGAAACCGGTGCGCATCCGGGAAGCCATCGGGTCTAGGCTTCATTGCCCAGGACCCTCAACAACGCGTCAAGGATCGCCCGCTCGGCTGCCTTCACCCCGCCTTCCGTGGCCGTCCCCCAGACCGCGGGACGACCACCGGTGGTTCAGCGCCCGATCGCGCGGAAGTCAGCGAGCAGCTTCTTCACCGCGTCGCAGGCCTTCTCCTCGGCGGTGAACTCGACCTCGAGCACCCGCTCGGCGCCGCCGGCACCGATCACCACTGGCACGCCGACATAGAAGTCGGTCTGGCCGTACTGGCCCTGGAGCTTCACGGCGCAGGGCAGCACGCGCTTCTTGTCCTTGAGGAAGCTTTCCGCCATCGCCACCGCCGAGGCTGCCGGCGCGTAGAAGGCCGAACCCTTCTCCAGCAGCTTGACGATCTCGCCGCCGCCGTTGGCGGTGCGGGTCACGATGGCGTCGATGCGGTCCTGCGTGGTCCAGCCCATGCGTATCAAGTCGGGCACCGGCACCCCGGCCACGGTGGAATAGCGGATCAACGGCACCATGGTGTCGCCGTGGCCGCCCAGCACGAAGGCGGTCACATCCTCCACCGACACGTCGAACTCCTGGGCCAGGAACAGGCGGAAGCGTGCGCTGTCCAGCACGCCCGCCATGCCGACCACCATGTTGGCAGGCAGGCCGGACGCTTCCTGCATCACCGCCACCATCACGTCGAGCGGGTTGGTGATGACGATCACGAAGGCGCCCGGGGCATGGGTCTTGATGCCCTCGGCCACGGTGGTGATCACCTCGGCGTTCTTGGACAGGAGGTCGTCGCGCGACATTCCCGGCAGGCGCGGGAAGCCGGCGGTGACGATCACCACGTCGGCACCCGCGATCGCGGCGTAGTCCGAGCCGCCGCTATAGGCACAGTCGAAGCCGTCCACCGGCGAGGACTGGGCGAGGTCCAGCGCCTTGCCGGCGGCTACCCCGCCGAACACGTCGAACATCACCACGTCGCCCAGCTCCTTGAGGCCGAGCAGGTGGGCAAGCGTGCCGCCGATGTTGCCGGCGCCAATAAGGGCGATCTTCTTGCGTGCCATGTGTCTTCCCCAAGGTGGTGCGGGCTGGAGGATGAGGGACCCGCCGGGGAAACCGGAAGCATCCGGAAGGCGGCTCCTGCTAGTCCTTCGCAACCAGCCCGACAAGGGGCGGCCTAGTCGGGGGACCGGTCTCGATCAGCCGAGATGGGGCAGCGCCAGGTAGGCCTCCGTCTGCATCTCCTCCAGCCTGGACGCGGTGCGCTCGAACGCGTCCGCCCCCTCGCCGCGCCCGTAGATCCGGTCCGGCTGGTCCGCAGCCGACGCCACCAGCTTGGTCCTGGCCTCGTAGAGAGCATCCACCAGCACGATGAAGCGGCGCGCCAGGTCGAAGTTCTCCGGGCCCAGGCGGGGGATGGCGTCGAGCACCAGGGACGGGAACCGGGTCGCGAGCGCCAGGTAGTCGCCCGCCCCCAGCGCCTGGGCGCACAGGGCGTCGAAGTCGAACCGTGCCGCTTCCGCGCAGGCGAGCGGCACCGCAAGCCGCCGCCCCATCACTTCCAGCGTTTCCGCATGGGGTAGCTCGCCACCGGCCAGGCGCTCGAACGCCTGATCGAGGGCGCGATCCGCCCGGTCGTCCGCCGGCACGTGCCAGCACGGCACCCCGCGCAGCTGGCCGCGCCGGTAGTCGCGCGGGCTGTCGAGCGGCACGGTGTCGAGTTCCTGTTGTATGCGGGCGATGAACGGCTTGAAGGCGTCGGCACCCGGCCGGTTCTGGAACAGCTGCTCCGGCAGGGTGTTGGAAGTCGCCACGATCACCACGCCGCGTGCGAACAGGGCGTCGAACAGCCGGCCCAGGATCATGGCGTCGGCGATGTCGTTCACCTGGAACTCGTCGAAGCACAGCAGGGCCGCTTCCGCCGCTACCGCATCCGCCAAGGGCGGGATCGGGTCGGCCAGGGTCGGCTGCGCGCGCTTCAGCCGATGTATCCGGGCGTGGACGTCCTGCATGAAGCGGTGGAAGTGGATGCGCCGCTTGGGCAGCATGCGCGCCTGGGCGAAGAACAGGTCCATCAGCATCGACTTGCCGCGGCCGACCGCGCCGACCAGGTAGACGCCGCGTGGCGGGGCGTGCCTCGGGCGTCGCCCGAGCAGGCGCGAAAGCCGCGAGCCGGGCGTGTCAACCCGTTGTGCCAATGCCTGCCACAGCTCGTCCAGCCGCACCGCTGCGCGCAGCTGTTCCGGGTCCTCGACGAGCAGCCCGCGTGCTACCCGGTCACGATAGGCCACGAGCGGTCCCGGCCCCTGAGTCGCGGTCACGGCCTGGGTGGAAGGCGGAACAACGGACATGGAACTGCGCATAGAAGGAGTTTCGTGGCCGATCAACGCCTTGTGCCGTGACGCCTCAGGATCGGCTGGTGTAATATCACACGGACAAGGAACTCATTTCGTATCGGCTTCAACGAAACGAGAGCGATGTAACCATTCCAGCGACTTGGCCATTGATCCTGCAACAATCTGTCCGATCGCCGGAGCGAATGCATGAACAAGATCCTGGTCCTCCCGATGCTGCTGGCGATGATCGTCACCGGGATGGCCCAGGCTTCCGAGCTGCGCATGACGGTGGAAAAGCCGCATTTCACCTGCGAAGGCCGGAGGCAACTGCTGTCGCACGTGGCGTATGTCCCAGGCCAACATAAGCAGCAGGTCAGCGACGACGCGCCGCTACCCTGCTGCGACGGCCAGATCGGCTGCGCCCAGTTCCTGTCAACCAATACCATCCTGCACGCCGACCACCCGACCCGCAGCTGAGGATTTCCTGCGACGGCGCTTGCATCCCGTGCGGAGCCGGAACTAGGTATCGGGTTCCCGTCACGGTGCACGGTGCCATGCCAGACAGCCTTCCGCCCGGCCGCGGCCTTCTCGATTTCGCCGCGTTGACACGTGCGCCTGTGTCCGACGATCCGTTCCCGCACCTGCTGGTACGCGACTTCGTGCCCCCCGCAGCCTTGGCCAACGTCATCGCCGACCTGCCCGAGATCGCCGGCGGCGGCTCCTATCCCCCGTCCGCACTCCGGCTGCATGGCGCGGCGGCGGCCTTGATCCACGAGCTCGAAGGCCCACGACTTCGCGATGCGATAGCCGACCGCTTCGCCATCGACCTCGGCGGTAGCCAAACCATGCTCACCGTGCGCGGTCGCACCCGGGAGAAGGACGGCCGCATCCACACGGACTCCATTGCCAAGTTGGTCACCGTGTTGCTGTACCTGAACCCAGCCAGCGCCGAATGGTCAAGCCAGGACGGCTGCCTGCGCCTGCTTCGCGGTCCGGACGACCTGGAGGACTATGCGGTCGAGGTGCCGCCGGTGGACGGCGCCCTGCTCGTGTTCCCCAACGGTCCCACCACCTATCACGGCCACAAGAGCTTTGTCGGCCGGCGCTATGCGATCCAGCTCAACTACATGGCCGACGACGCCAGGGCGCGCCACGAGCTGCGCCGGCACCGGTTGTCGGCGCTGGCCAAGCGACTTCTGCCTGCCTGACCCGGGGCTTGCCTGACCCGGGGAAGGATCAACTTCCTTCCCCTTCCGGCGGCCGCCGGCGTCAGCTTTCGTCGCCCTCCTGGCGCAACGGCATCCAGGCCCGCCCGTCGCGCCCGAGCAGTTCCTCGGCACCCTTGGGCCCGGCCGTGCCCGCCTCATACATTTCCGGGCCGGACGGGTCGGCGGCCCAGGCCTTGAGCGCCGGATCGACCACCCGCCAGGCCGCCTCGATGTTGTCGGCGCGCTGGAACAGCGTCGCGTCGCCGATGAAGCAGTCATACAGCAGGGTCTCGTAGCCGACGTTCGGGGTGAGGTTGAACGCGTCCTCGTAGCGGAACTTCATCTCCACCCCGCCCAGGTCCATCTTCGGGCCGGGGATCTTGGCGCTGATGCCCAGCGTGACACCCTGGGTCGGCTGGATGTTCAGGGTGAGGTTGTTCGGGCTGAGCTTGTCCACCGGGGTGTCGGCGAACATCGCGTAGGGCGCCTGCTTGAAGTGCACCACCACCTCGGTGAGGCGGCCGGTCATGGACTTGCCGGTGCGCATGTAGAACGGCACTCCCGACCAGCGCCAGTTGTCGATCTCCAGCTTCAGCGCGACATAGGTTTCGGTCACGCTGTCATGGGCGACGCCCGGACTGTCGCGATAGGCGGCGACGTCGCGGCCCTGCACCTTGCCGGCGGTGTACTGGCCGTGGATGGCGTTGCGGGGCTCGACCGGGCGGATCGCCTCGAACAGGGCCTCCTTGGCGTTGCGTACGGTTTCGGCCGAGAACGAGTTCGGCGGCTCCATTGCCACCATGCCGAGCAGCTGGAACAGGTGGTTGGGGATCATGTCGCGCAAGGCCCCGGTCGGCTCGTAGAACGCCCCGCGTCCTTCGACGCCAACGGTCTCGGCAGCGGTGATCTGTACGTGGTCGACGTATTCCCGGCGCCACAACGGCTCGAACACCCCGTTGCCGAAGCGCATGGCCAGGATGTTCTGCACCGTCTCCTTGCCCAGGAAATGGTCGATACGGTAGATCTGCTCCTCGTTCAGCACCTTGAGCAGGCGCTCGTTCAGCTCACGCGCGCTTTCGAGGTCGGAGCCGAACGGCTTCTCGACCACCACGCGGCGGTAGGCGCCGTCCGCCTCCTGCGTCAGCCCGGCCTTGCCCAGGTTCTCTACCACCGGCCCGAAGAAGCGTGCCGCCACCGCGCAGTAGAACACCACGTTGCCGGACAGGTGCGCCTTCAATCCTTCCAGCTGCGCGATGTCGGTGAAGTCGGCCTTGTAGTAGCTCATGCGGCCGGACAGGCCGTTCCACCAGTCCGCGTTGATCTGCGGCGTGTAGAACTCGGCGTCAGGGTCCTTGGTGAACTCCTGCATGGTTTGGCCGAGCTCCGCGCGCCAGCTGTCGTCGGATCCGTCCACCCGGTCGACGCCGATCACCTTGAAGCTGTCGTCCAGCAGGTTCGCGCCCAGCAGGTTGTAGAGCGCCGGCGTCAGCAGCCGCTTGGTCAGGTCGCCGTGGGCGCCGAAGATGACCAGGGTGCAGGGCGGCGCCTTGGTGCCGGCGGCGGCGGCCAGCTTGTGCGGAGCCTTGGCGCCCGACGAGACTTCACCGACTGGATCCATGGTTCAGCTTCCTTGTGGCTAGGGGGAACAGGTTCGGGAAAAGGAGGACAGGCCGAAAAACAGGCCGCGGGATCACGAACGCTCGAACGGGCTCGCGGTCGCCACGACCGCCACGTGATGGTCGATGCCGAGCCAGGCGCCGCTGCCGCGCTCGCGCCAGGTGAACACCACGGTGCTGCCGTCGGGCAGAGAAGCGGTGGGCAGCTCGGCCACGAAGATGCCCGGTCCCGCCTGCACCACCGGGGTATCCTGTATCCGCACCCAGCCGTCGTCGCTCCAGTGCAGGTCGGCCGCCACCGGCAGCTCGACACGCAGCGCACGGCCCTGCGGCATCCGGCGCAGCTCGTGATCGTGGCGCCAGCGGGCGATGCGCGATGCCCTGCTGG
>CAXSHC010000218.1:0-5703 GCA_964236745.1 uncultured Acetobacteraceae bacterium | reverse complement strand
GGACAGCATCGCCATCCTGGGCATGGACGAGCTGTCGGAGGACGACAAGCAGACCGTGGCCCGTGCGCGCCGCATCCAGCGCTTCCTGAGCCAGCCGTTCCACGTGGCGGAAGTGTTCACGGGTGCGCCTGGCAAGCTGGTGTCGATCGAGGACACGGTGCGCTCGTTCAAGGCGATCGTCGCGGGCGAGCACGACGACCTGCCGGAAGGCGCCTTCTACATGGTCGGTTCCATCGACGAGGCGATCGAGAAGGCCAAGTCGATGCGCGAGAAGGCCTGAACCGTGCCGATCGACGTCGAGATCGTCAGCCCGGAGAAGCGCCTGCTGGCGCGCGCCGTCGACATGGTGGTGCTGCCGGGTTCCGAGGGCGATCTCGCCGCCATGCCCGAGCACGCACTGACCATCGTGCTGCTTCGCGGCGGGGTGGTGTCGCTGCATGAGGGCAACCAGGTGACCGACCGGTTCTTCGTTGCCGGCGGCTTCGCCGAAATCACGCCGGAGCGCTGCACGGTGCTGGCCGACAGTGCGGTGCCGGTGGACGCGCTGTCGCGCGAGGAAGGTGAGCAGCGTCTTGCCGAGGCGGAACGGGCCTACGAGGCCGCCGACAAGGCCGACGTGCCGGCGCTGGAGCCGCTGCTGGAGCGGATCCAGTCCGCACGCGCCTGGGTGGAAACCACCGAAGCCGGCTGAGCCGGATACCCGCTTCCGGGCGTTCCGGCCGGTTGCATCGGACGGCGCCTCCCGGCGCCGTGTCGTGCCGTGTCAATGGCCGCGATGATCGTCGTGATGCTCGGCCGGGGGATGCGGTGCGGGTGCTGGGTGCGGTGCCGGGCGAGGCGGCGGTGCGGGATGCGGAGCGGGCGGTGGCGGCCTTGGCGCCGCGCGCGGCGGCTCAGGTCGCGGTGCTGGACGGGGTGCAGGTTGCGGATGCGGGGCGGGCGCCGCGCGTGACGCTTCCGGTTGATGCGCCTCGGGCCGGCGCGCCCCGGGCCGGGACGCTTCGTGTTGGAGCGGCTGCCCATGAGAGGGCTGTGCACGGGAAGGTTCCGGCGCGCGGGACGGTTCCGGCCGGGCGGGTGCGGCGCGTGGCGGTTCCGGTGCCGCCGCCGGCCGGGCTGCTTCCGGCGCGTGCGTGGCCTCCGGGGCGGGACCCTGAAGGTGAGGCAGCGCCGGGTTGACGCGTGCCGGGCCGACGGGGTGCGGGCCTTCCGGCGCGTTGCCCGGGGGATGCTGCGGTCCGGGCGGTTCCGCGTGGCCGGAACCGGGTCCGGCAGCCTGCGGCCTGATGCCGGGCGGCGTCGGGGCCGGCGTGGCGCCATTGGGGGTCGCGGCCCCTGCGGGATGGCCGGGGGCGGCGCCGTTCTCGTGATGGTCTGAATCCCCGAGCGGCGTGGTTCCAGGCGCGCGGAGCGCCGGCAGGCCGTTTGGCCGGACGGGACCCGGGCCGGGAGCATGGGCGCCTTCGGGCGTGCCGGCGGTGCCCTGCTGCGGCAACGCGGCCGCGGGCGGGTGGCCCGGCTCCCCGGGCGTTGCGTTGCCGGGCGCCGCACCGGGCCCGCGGAGGCCGGGAAGGTTGTTCGGGTGCGGCGTTTCGGCGGCCGGCCCTTGCGCGCCCGCCGGATGGGCGCCCGGAACTGCTGCGCCGCCGCGGAACGGCACGCGGCTGCCTGCCAGTTCGTGCGGGTGGAACAAGGCCGGGTTGATCGCCGGGCCGGGCGCCGCGGCGCGGGCCGCCGCCGGGGCGGCGATATCGAAGCGCTGCGCCACCGCCGGGGTCAGGCCGCGCGTGCCGGCTTCCGGATGCACCGGCAGGGCGCCGCGCACCGGCTGGAACCGGGCGGCATCTCCAGCACCGCCTGCGGCACCGGGCCGGCCCAGCGCCGCCGCCCCGGTCCGGGCGAAGCGGCCGACCGGCTCGGAGCGCGCCATGGCGGCTGCCGGTACCACCGTCAGGGCCTGATGGTTGCTGTAGTTGTTGATGGTGGTGATGTTGGTGTTGCGGCTGTTGTCGACGCGGCCGAAGTTGAGGCGCTGGACATAGGTCGGGCTGGCATTGAACGATGGCCGGTAGGGCTCGTGCGGCCCGAGCGGGATCCAGCCCACGTCGCCGCCCCGGTCGTCCCCGCCTCGGCCGTCGCCATGCCGGCCGAAGCCGCCCGCCAGCGCCCCCGCGGCGAGGCCCACCACCCCGCCGGCTGCGACAAAGTCCACCAGCGCCGGGGCATAGGCCGGCTGCTGATAAACCTCCTGCGGCGCCTGCTGCTCGGCCGGCACCCAGCCCCAGCGCCCGTCGAACTGCGACCAGCGGCCGTAGTGAAACGGCGCGAAGCCCCAGGGCTCGTTGTCGACCCAGGTCCATCCCCAGGGCGCCACGTATGACCAGCTGCCTTCGCGGTAGGGCGCCCAGCCGCTGCCAACGCGGGGATACCAGACCGAGCCGTACTGGGGGCTGGGCTGCCAGCTGCCGTAGGAGGCGAGCGATTCGCTGCCCGTCATGTAGCGCACCGCGGGCGGCCCGGACGGGGCGGCGGCCGGCAGCCGGCCCAGCTGCGCGGACAGGAAGCGGTCGCGCACCAGCGGTCCCACCGCCCCCTGCAGCGTGTCGGTGCCGTTCACCGTCGCGGTCTGGTTGGCGCCCACCGCCAGAGAGAAGCTGCCGCTGCTGACCTGCGCCGAGCCGCTGACGACGCTGATGATCGTCGGCGTGGCGCTGTCGCCGGCCGCGATCTCGTACTGGCCGGCGCCGACCAGCTGCACGGTGCCGCGCGGGGTGGTGATGGCATACACATTGCCGGACGGCACGTCGCGCAGGTCGAGGAACAGCTCGCCCTGCGGCGCGGTGGCGAGGAGCTGGGTGTTGTCCAGCGTCGCCAGGTCGAGCTCGGTCGACTCCGATAATGCGACCACGTTGTCGGCGACCTCCATCGTCGCCCCAGCGCCGGGTTCCGTCCACAGCGCGTCGCCGCTGGTCAGCGGGGCGTTGAGGGTGGCGGGGCCCCATCCAGTGCTGCCGGCGCCGTGGCTCGACACGCTGCCGACCACCTGCGCCAGGCGGCCGACCCGCCAGGGCGGATCGGAACCGTCCTGCGCCAGCGCCGGCGGCGTGACGCCCGTGCCGATCATGCTCAGGCTGGTCGCGGCGAGAAGGCGCGCCACGAAGGGTGATCGTCCGCTGCTGTTCATCCGGGGCCGTTCCGCCGTGGGTTCCGAGAAACCGTATAGCGTCGCTTGGAAAGCGTTCAAGGCACGGCTGGATCATGGCGATTTCACGGTATCGCCGGTTTTTCCCGCCGCTTGACGGCTGGTGATGACGATGCGGCAACCGTTCACGGCCCGGCCTCCTTGCTGCACGATGGACATCGCGACCGAGAACGTTTGGGATTATCCGCGTCCGCCTGCGCTGCAGCCGGTCGGCCTGCCGGTGCGCATCACCTTCGCCGGCCGCCTGATCGCCCGCACGGACGCCGCGCTGCGCGTGCTGGAAACCTCCCACCCGCCCGTCTACTACCTGCCGCGGGATGCCTTCACCGGCTGTATCCTGGAGCAGGCGGACGGGCAGAGCTTCTGCGAGTGGAAGGGCGTCGCGCGCTACTGGAGCCTGCGCGTCGGCACCCGCGTGGCGGAGCGGGTCGCCTGGAGCTATCCGGCGCCCAGCCCAGGGTTCGACGCGTTGAGCGACCACCTGGCGGTGTATGCCGGCCCGATGGACGAGTGCCGCGTGGGCGACGAGGTGGTGACGCCGCAGCCGGGCGGCTTCTATGGCGGCTGGGTGACAAGCTGGGTCAGGGGACCGTTCAAAGGCGGGCCGGGCAGCGCCGGCTGGTAACCTCGGTCACGCGCGGCGTCGTGCCGGCGCGGTTTCCGGCAGCAGCAGCATTGCCGCCAGGCCCACCAGCACGCCGCCGGTCATGTACCAGGCCGGCGCCAGCGGGCTGCCCGTCGCGGCGACCGCCCAGGCGACCACGAACTGCGCCGAGCCGCCGAACACCGAGATCGCGCAAGCGTAGATCAGGCCGAGCCCGGCCGACCGCACGCCAGGAGGCAGCGACTCGGTGACCACCACGATCATCGACACGCTGGACAACGCGGACGCGCTCGCCAGAACCGCGCTGGCGGCGTAGAGCGCCAACGGCGAGCGGAACTGGTCCAGCAGCCGGAAGCACGGGAACACCAGCAGGAGCAGCGCGCAGGCCGGCACGATCAGCACCGGCTTGCGGCCGAAGCGATCCGACAGCCAGCCGCCGAACGGGTCGCAGATCACGCTGCACAGCCCCACCGCCACCGTGGCGCCGAACGATACCCGGGCCGGCATGCCGAGCACGGTGGCGGCATAGGTGGTGAGGTAGTCGAGGATGTAGGTGACGGTGGTGGCGCTGGCCAACAGGGCGACGCCCAGAACAGCGATCCGAACGATCCCAGCCGGCGGCGGCTCTGCTGCGGCAATCTCGGCGTGGTGCAGGGTCTCGTGAAGGGTGCGTCGCAGCGCCAGCCCGAACGGAACGATGAGGACGCCGCCCAGCAGCGCGATCCGCCAGCCCCAGCTGTCGAGCGCCGGCCCGTCCATCAGGCTCGACAGCGTCACCCCGACCAGCCCCGCCGCCAGCACCGCGGCGTCCGCACTCATCGCCTGGAACGAGGCATACAGCCCGCGACGCAGCGGCGGGGCCGCTTCCAGGAGGAACGCCGTGCTGGGCCCCGCCTCGCCGCCCAGCGCGAAGCCGCCCAGCATGCGGAAGCCGACCGCCAGCACCGGGGCCGCCATGCCGATCTGCCGGTAGGACGGGGTCAGCGCCAGCCCGGCCACCGCGATGCCGATCAGCCCGAACGACAACAGCATCGCCGGCTTGCGGCCGCGCCGGTCGCCGATGCGGCCGATCACCAGCGCGCCCAGCGGCCGGAACAGGAAGCCGGCGCCAAAGGTGGCGAGCGAGGCGAGCAGGCTGCCCGTCGGCGTGCGCGCCGGGAAGAAGCTGCGCCCGATCTGCACGGCGAAAAAGGCATAGGTGACGAAGTCGTAGAACTCGAGCGCGTTGCCGGCCGCCACCGCAGCCACCTGGGCCGGCCGCAACGGTTGTGTGGCATGCTCCATACGCGTCCTCCGAGATCGCCGGTCCACCAACGGGTCATGATCGTCGATCTCGACGAGAAGGTCATCGCCGATGAAACTCCTGGACGCGCCTCGGGCACCCCGCGCGTCCACTCGACCCTGGACGAGGCCACGCCGCCACCGCTTCCGGTCGACCCATGAAGCCTGCACAAGCCGGCCTCACTGACTGCGGAAACCCGCAACACTTCCGCCAGACGATATCCGGAATGCCACAACGCCCGCATGGGCGAGCATCGACCGCATCTGCAATATCGATGCGGCCATGGCACTGGCTGGCAACAACGCGAACCAGCAGGGGCTGTTGGAAAAGGCCGGACGCCTCACCGCCTGACTGTGTCGCGAGGAATGGTGAAAAGGAAAAGCTGGCATGATCGTGACGTAGGGTAAAAGTAGTGGAAAGCAGGCAGCAGGTTGTGGCGCCTGATACAGGCATAGCTGCCATCGGCCGGCTACCTGTCCATCTTAGCTCGACTTTGGCCATCAGGCGGCGTGGCAGGATGCGTCAGCCATGGCTCGTTGGAGGGCTGGTCGGGGTTTTATTCTATTGAGCTGACGCCGGGACATGAGCAAACCCTGTTCTTGCCAGACATGGTGT
>CAXSHC010000217.1:1214-5707 GCA_964236745.1 uncultured Acetobacteraceae bacterium | reverse complement strand
TACGGCGACCTGCTGGCCCTGGTCGCCCGCACCAACCGTGCCGCTCCAGGCGCCGACGATCACCGCCTGGAGGTCGAGCGGCACGGCGCGATCAGGCTCGGCACCGAGGCGGAGCTGGTCCTGGTGGCCCGGTTGTTCGCCGTGCTGGGCCTTCATCCGGTCGGCTACTACGACCTCGCCCCCGCCGGCGTGCCCGTCCACTCCACCGCCTTCCGCCCGATCACGCCGCAGGGACTGGCCGTCAGCCCGTTCCGCGTCTTCACCTCGCTGCTCCGGCTCGA
This sequence comes from uncultured Acetobacteraceae bacterium, assembly GCA_964236745.1. Classification (GTDB taxonomy): domain Bacteria; phylum Pseudomonadota; class Alphaproteobacteria; order Acetobacterales; family Acetobacteraceae; genus Lichenicola. Next base: position 5,426 of record CAXSHC010000217.1, on the reverse strand, counting down.
GCTCCTGTCCGACCCGGCATTGCGCGAGGAGGCCGCCGTCATCCTGTCGCGTCGCTCCATCGCCACCCCCCGCCTGCTCGATCTGCTGGCGCTGGCCGAGGCGGAAGGCGGCCTGCCGGACACGGAAGCCGAAGCCTTCATCGCTGAAGCGCTGCACGTGTTTCGCTGGCACCGCACCGCCGCGGTAGACGCTTCCCTCTACGCCCGGCTCAAGGCGGCGCATCCGCTCGTCGCCGACGTGGTATGCTTCCACGGCCCGCACCTCAACCACCTGACGCCGCGCACCCGCGACATCGACTTGGCCCAGGCGGCGATGCGGGAAGCCGGCATGAACCCCAAGGCGGTGATCGAAGGGCCACCACGACGAAAAGTGCCTATCCTGCTGCGCCAGACCAGCTTCGCGGCGCTGAACGAGCCGGTGCTGTTCCCGACATCCGGCGGCGACACCGCCGGCACCCACACCGCCCGGTTCGGCGAGATCGAGCAGCGCGGCGCCGCCCTCACGCCCAAGGGCCGCGCGCTCTACGACCGCCTGCTTGCCGAGGCGAAGGCTGCGGTCGCGGACGGCGCGCCGCACGACGCCACCACCCGCCAGGTCTTCGACGCCTTCCCCGACGACGCGGACAGCCTGCGCGAGGCCGGCCTCGCCTTTTTCCGTCCAGGCGCGCCGGAGCCGATCCTCTACGAGGACTTCCTTCCCGTCAGCGCCGCCGGCATCTTCCGGTCCAACCTCGGCCACGACGAGCGAACGAGCGGGCTGGCCGCTGGGGAACGCGCCCGGTTCGAGGCCGCCCTGGGTGCGACGGTGTTGGACGAGATGGCGCTGTACGCGGCGGAAGCACAACGGGACGGCCAGGGCGCCGTTCGCGGCCTTGTTTGAGGCACCGCCCGGAACCTCCCTCACCCCGCCGGGAAACAGGAAAGCGGCGTCAGTCGCGCAGCAGCCGCGACAACCCGAGCAGGATCGCCGCCGTGGCGCCCCAGATGTCCTGCTCCGGATGCGGCCAGGACCAAGTGCCGGCGCGCGGCCCGGTTTCGATCAAGCGCGGCGCCGCCGGATCGGTCAGCACCGCCAAAGGCAGCCCGAAGATCGCCGCCACCTCGGCCTCGGAAGCGCGCCAGGTGGCGTGCGGCGACAACAACGCCACCACCGGCACGATGGTGAACACGCCGACATGGGTGTCCTGCCGCGGCAGCCGGCCCAGCACCTCCACGAGGCCCGGATCGATCCCGACCTCCTCCCGCGCCTCGCGCAGCGCGGTGGCGACCGCATCCGCATCCCCGGGATCGGCGCGGCCGCCGGGAAAGCTCACCTGGCCGGCGTGATGGCGCAGCAGTGCGGAACGCCGCGTCAGCAGCACGAACGGCGCAGGTGCCAGCACGATCGGCACGAGCACGGCGGACCGGCCGGAAGCGGCATCGGCCCCGATCCAGGGCGAAGGCCGCGCCGGCGCCAATCCGCTCAGCCGCAGCCGCAGCCAGCGCTCGGTGGGAGGGTCCGGACAATCCATGACGCGGGGGATCCGTGGAACGGCGGCGTCACTCCGGACGCCCGATAACGGCTCCGTAGAGCACTGGTCCGGTCGGAAGGCCAGTGGGCGAGCCGCCGGTCGGTTCCAGGCTGACCAGGATCTGCGCCGGTCCGACCGGCAGGCGGTCGGCAGGCAGGCGCACGCCGCCCGCGGGCAGCACCCCGAGCGGACGCGGCACGTGCGCGCCATCGGCCAGTGACCACAGCTCCAGATCTCGTCCGGCCGGAACCGGCGCCGGGTGGATCGGCACCACTGTCAGGCTGCCGTCGCGTGCCGCTTCCAGCACAAAAGCGGGCCGTGCCGCCCCGGGCGAGCCCAGCACCGCGACCGGGACCGGCGCCGGCGGCCGGGCAAGCAGCGCGACCCCCGCAAACGCGGCCGCGAGCAGGCCGGCAGCAGCGGCGCCACGCCAGAACGGCAGGCTGCGAAATGGGCCACCTACGGGCTCACGGCGCCCCGGCCTTCCGAACGCGGTCGCTGCAACGCGTGGCCACAGCAGTTCCGGAGGCCGCACCGCCGGTACCACGGACAGAAGCGGTGCCAGCCGTGCCTCCCAGGCCGCCAGCGCTGGGTCGGCATCCGCCTCGGCTGCGACCCGTGCGGCCTCGTCACGCGGCAGCGTTCCCAGCACGTACTCGCCCGCCAGCACCGTCAGCGCCTCGTCCGGCTCCGACGGGGACGAGCCGCTCATGCCTCGAGGCAGCGTCGCAGGCCCAGCAGCCCGCGACGCACCCAGGACTTCACCGTGCCGAGCGGCGACCGCAGCCGGGACGCGAGCTCGACATGCGACAGCCCGTCAAGGAACGCCAGCACGACCGCGCGGCGCTGCGTCTCCTCCAGCTCCTCCAGGCAGCGATGCAGCGCTTCGCCGTCGGCGCGTCCGGCAAGCTGGTCGAACGCGTCCGGCGAGCTGTCCGCTTCCTCCAGCCGTTCGGAGCCATACTGCTCGCGGCTACGCCGTCGCAGGATGTCGATCGCCCGGTAGCGCAGCAGGCTCGAAAGCCAGGCCTCGCCCGCATTGCGCGACGGGTCGAACCGGGCCGAGCGCTGCCACACCTGCACGAACGCATCGTGCACCGCATCCGACGCCAGGGCCGGCTGCTGCAGCAGCCGAAGCGCCAGCCCATAGAGCCGCGGCGACTGCAGGTCGTAAAGGCGCCGGAACGACGCCCGGTCGCCCTCGGCGCAGGAACGCAGCAGCCGCGTGGTCTCGGTTTCCACGGGATCGCCCGGTGACGCCGGGCGCACCCCTTCCTCGTCCATGCTCGGCCACAGCCCCTTCCGGAAGATGCCGAGCATAAACCAGTCCGGCGCGTCGACCAGGGCCGTCATCGAGCGATCACCGGATTGGTACGGAAACAACGGCGCTTCATGCTGTCGATACGGCGCGCGACCGCGCGTGGATGCCTTCAGCCGCGCAGGAAGGCGAGGCAGTCGCGCAGCGTCGGCGCCAGCGACTGCAGCGGCCGTCCGATCGCGCCGACGATCTCGAGATGGTCCACCCCCGGATAAAGCCGCTCCTCGACCGGACCGCCCTCCGCCCGTATCCGCGCCGCGAGCCGGATCGTGTTCCCGGGCATCACCGTCCCGTCCGCGGTACCGGCCAGCAGAAGCATGGGCGGGTTGCGGCCGTCCACATGGGCGATCGGCTGCGTCGAGGCACGGGCCGGACCAGGGCCGAACACGTTTCGCAGCTCGTCGCTGTGCAAGGGCAGGAAGTCGTAGGGGCCGGCCAGACCGACCACGCACGACAGGTCGAGGCACGGCGACCGCCCGACCGCCCCCAGCAGCGACGGGTCAAGCGCCAGCATGGCCGCGTTGTAGGCGCCGGCCGAGTGCCCGATCAGCGCCAGGGGCGCGGCGCTGCCGCCATGACCGGCGACGTTGGCCCGCGTCCAGGCCAGCGCCAGCGCGCAGTCCTGCAGGAACACCGGGTAGCGCACCTCCGGCCACAGCCGGTAGTCCGGGATCACGGTCAGGATGCCGTGCGCCGCGAACGCGTCGCCGACGAACCGGTACATCGAGCGGTCGCCGCTGTCCCAGCCGCCGCCATACAGGAACACCATCACCGGAAACGGGCCGCTGCCGGTGGGCCGGTAGATGTCGAGGCGCTGCCGCGGGTCGGGCCCGAACGCGATACCCTGCGCGGCGAGCCGGTCCGGCGCCAGCACGTTCAGCACCACGGCCGGCGAGCAACCGCACAGCAGCCCTCCCGCGCCCGCCAGGACGCCACGGCGGGTCGCAGCCTTCATGTTCGACGACGTGTTTGCACAACCGGAAACGCCCGTCCGCCCGGTGCGGACGCACCGACCCGGCACCCGAACCTCTAGCGGCGCATGGTTTCCGTTTGTTTAACGGCGGCGACCGGCCCAACGATCAGCCAGACAGCGGCCGGGCCACCTCTTCCAGCGACTTGCCTTCGCAATCCACCCCGAACCGCAGCGCCATCGCGCCGGCGGCCAGCATCAGCAGCGCGGCAGCGCCGTAGCCCAGCGACAACGGTACCCGCCCGCCCATCTGGATCAGCCGGGCGAACAGGTAGGGCGCGCCGACGCCGCCGATCAGCGTGCCGAGCACATAGAAGACCGAGATCGCCATCGCCCGCGTTTCCAGCGGAAAGATCTCGCTCGCGGTCAGGTAGGCGGCGCTGGCGGCGGGGGAAGCGAAGAAGAAGATCGCC
>CAXSHC010000217.1:0-1204 GCA_964236745.1 uncultured Acetobacteraceae bacterium | reverse complement strand
ATCCATCCGACCGTCTGCGTCACCGCGGTGAGCCGGCCATCTGCAAACAGGAACGCCACGCCCACCATCAGCACGCCCGCCGTGCCGAAAGTGGCGAAAATCATGCGCCTGCGGCCCACGGTGTCGAACAGCCGCCCTAGCAGGAACGGGCCCAGAACGTTGCCGAGCGCCAGCGGCAGGACGAACAGCCCGACACGCCCCGGCGACACCCCCTCGAACGTGGTCAGCACCTGGCCATAGGTGAAGAACACCGCGTTGTACAGGAACGCCTGCGCCACCATCAGCAGCAGCGCCAGCGCCGAGCGCATCTTGTAGCCGCTGATCATCGCCGAAAAGATCAGCCGAAAGCTGAAGTTGCGGCGCGGGTGCACCGTGATCGTCTGCGTTTCGGGCTCCGCCGGCACCCCGGTCGCGGTTTCCACCCAGGCTTCGATTCGCCGCGTGGTCGCCTCCGCCTCCTCGACATAGCCGTGGGTGAGCAGCCAGCGCGGGCTTTCCGGCACCCAATGGCGCAGGAACAGCACCACAAACGCCATCACCCCGCCCGCGGCGAAGCCGATGCGCCAGCCATGCGCCACCATGCCGTGGCGCGTCAGCAGCAGCGCCACCACTGCCCCCGCCGCCGCCCCGATCCAGAACGACCCGTTCACGAACAGGTCCACCCGCCCGCGCACCTTGGCCGGGATCAGCTCGTCGATCGCCGAGTTGATCGCCGCATATTCGCCGCCGATGGCGAACCCGGTCAGGAAGCGGAACAGCACGAAGCTCGTCGGCCCCCACGCGCAGGCGGTGCCGAACACGCTCAGGATGTAGAGCCCGAGCGTGACGTTGAAGATCCGCTTGCGTCCGATCTGGTCGGTCAGCCGGCCGAACAGCAGCGCGCCCAGCACCGCCCCGGTGAGGTAGGCCGAAGCGGCGGTGCCTACCTGCGTCATCGACAGCCCGAGCGTGCGCTTGTCCTGCAGCGTTGGCCCGATCGAGCCGACGATGGTGACCTCCAGCCCGTCCAGGATCCAGGTGATCCCCAGTGCCGACACCACCAGCATGTGGAACCCCGACCAGGGCAGCCGGTCGAGCCGGGCCGGGATGTTGCTCTCGACCGCGGGCAGGGCGTCGGTGGATGCCATCGGCTTAGCGCCCCATGCGCGCGACCAGCGCGTCCACCACCGACGGGTCGGCGAGGGTTGACACGTCGCCCAGCTGC
>CAXSHC010000216.1:0-5710 GCA_964236745.1 uncultured Acetobacteraceae bacterium | reverse complement strand
ACGTGGTGACCTTCGACGACATCACCGAGCTGCAGTCGGCGCAGCGCAAGGCGGCGTGGGCGGACGTGGCACGGCGCATCGCGCACGAGATCAAGAACCCCCTGACGCCGATCCAGCTGTCGGCGGAGCGGCTGAAGCGGCGGTTCCTGCGCGAGATCACCAGCGACCCGGACACGTTCAGCCAGTGCGCCGACACCATTGTGCGCCACGTGGGCGATATCGGCCGGATGGTGGACGAGTTCTCCGCCTTCGCCCGCATGCCGCAGCCGATCATCCGGCCGGAGGACCTGTCGCGTATCGCCCGCGAGACCCTGGTGCTGCAGAAGGGCGCGCATCCCGAGATCGGCTTCGTCACCCGGCTGCCGGACCGCGGGCCGGTGGTGCCGTGCGACCGGCGGCTGATCGGGCAGGCGCTGACCAACCTGCTGCAGAACGCGGCCGACGGCATCGCCATGCGCGCCAAGGCGCCGCCGGGCGGGCAGGATGACGTGCGGGGGGGCGACGCGCCGGGGTCCCAGGCGGTGATCGGGACCATCTGGCTGTCGATCGAGGTCAGGGAGCGCGACGTGTGGCTGTCGGTCGCCGATGACGGGGCAGGGCTGCCGGCGGACGATCGGCACCGCCTGATGGAACCCTATGTTACCCACAAGCCGAAGGGAACCGGGCTGGGGCTTGCCATAGTGAAGAAGATCATGGAGGACCATGGCGGTTCGGTCATGCTCGACGACCGCAGCGGGGGGACGGGGGCGATCGCTACGTTGACAGTGCCGGGAAGGTCATCCGATGGCGCATGAGATCCTGATCGTCGACGACGAACCCGACATCCGGCTGTTGATCGAGGGCATCCTGCGCGACGAGGGCTATGAGACCCGGATCGCCGCAGACTCCGACCAAGCGATCGCCGCGTTCCGGGCTCGTCGCCCGTCGCTGGTGGTGCTCGACATCTGGCTGCAGGGCTCGCGGCTGGACGGGCTTGGCATCCTGAAGGCGATGCAGGGCGAGGAGCCGGTGGTGCCGACCATCATGATCTCTGGCCACGGCACCATCGAGACCGCGGTGGCGGCGCTGCAGATGGGGGCCTACGACTTCATCGAGAAGCCGTTCCAATCCGCCCGGCTGCTGGTGGTGGTGCGCCGGGCGCTGGAAGCGGCACGGCTGGCACGCGAGAACGCGGAGCTGCGGCGACGGGCGGGGCCGGAGACCACCCTGCACGGAGAAAGCCAGGCGATCGTGGCGGTGCGGGCGCAGATCGAGCGCGTCGCCCCCACCGGGTCGCGCGTGCTGATCTCGGGAGCGGCCGGGGCGGGCAAGGAAGTGGCGGCGCGGATGATCCATGCGCGGTCGCGCCGTGCCGAAGGGCCGTTCGTGGCGCTCAACTGCGCCACCCTGTCTCCGGGGCGTTTCGAGGAGGAACTGTTCGGCGTCGAGGGCAACCCGGACGGCCCGGGCCGTCGCACGGGGCTGCTGGAGCGGGCGCATGGCGGGACGCTGCTGCTCGACGAGGTGGCGGATATGCCGACCGAAACCCAGGGCAAGATCGTCCGCGCGCTGCAGGACCAGACCTTCGAGCGGCTGGGGGGTGCGACGCGGGTCAAGGTGGACGTGCGCGTTCTGGCGACCACCAATCGCGACCTGCAGGCGGAGATCGCCGCCGGACGGTTCCGGGAGGACCTGTACTACCGGCTGGCGGTGGTGCCGCTTCGGCTGCCCAGCCTGCGCGAGCGCCGGGAGGACATTCCCGACCTGTCGCGCCTGTTCCTGGCACGTTCGGCGGAGACCGCAGGGCTGCCGGCGCGCGACCTGTCCGCGGACGCGCTGGCGGCGCTGCAGAGCTACGAGTGGCCCGGCAACTCGCGCGAGCTGCGCAACCTGATGGACTGGCTGCTGATCATGGCGCCAGGCGGGTCGGACACCATACGCGCCGAGATGCTGCCGCCGACGATCGGGCAGGGGGCACCGGCGCTGCTGAAGTTCGACAGCGCCGCGGACGTGATGGGCCTGCCGTTGCGCGAGGCGCGGGACCTGTTCGAAACGCAGTACCTGCAGGCGCAGCTGTTGCGATTCGGCGGCAACATCAGCCGGACCGCCGGCTTCGTCGGCATGGAGCGGAGCGCGCTGCACCGGAAGCTGAAGCAGCTGGGCGTCAATTCCGAGGACCGCATTCCAGGCTGAGCCGACGCGGCACCGGTTTTGCCGTTGCAGCATCGCGCTGCTAATCTATCTTTCAAAGGCTTGTCGACATCAAGTACGGCAAGACCGCAACAATAAGAACAAAGGCCTGGCCATGGCTAAGGACAACTCGCAGAACGTTCAGGACGTGTTCCTGAACCATGTTCGCCGCTCGAAGACCCCGGTCACCATCTTCCTGGTCAACGGCGTGAAGCTCCAGGGCATCATCACCTGGTTCGACAACTTTTCCGTTCTGCTCCGTCGCGACGGGCATACCCAGCTGGTCTACAAGCACGCGATCAGCACCGTGATGCCGGCGGCGCCGATCGCCTTGTTCGACCAGAACAAGGTGGAAGGCGGCACTGAGCAGGACGGGGAAGCGGCACCCGTGAAGGGAACCGCCTGACGGTGGCGACAAGCGAGACCAGGCTGCCGCCGACGCGGGCGGCGGTCATCGTACCTTGGGATCGCCAGGACCGTCAGCATGACAGGCCGGCGGACGCGGATCGCCACGACAACCGGGCGGCGGAAGCGCGTCTGGAGGAGGCGGTCGGCCTTGCTGCGTCCATCGGGCTGGTGATCGTACGACATGCCGTGCTGCCGATCCGTGGCAGGCGGCCGGCGACGCTGCTTGGCAGCGGCCAGGTGGAGTCGCTGGCGGAAGCGGTGGCGCAGGACGAGATCGCCGTGGTGATCGTGGACGCGCGCCTGAGCCCGGTGCAGCAGCGCAACCTGGAGCGGGCGCTCGGCTGCAAGGTGATCGACCGTACCGGGCTGATCCTCGACATTTTCGGCGAGCGCGCGGTGACGCGGGAAGGCTCGCTCCAGGTCGAGCTCGCCCATCTCGAGTATCAGCGCTCGCGCCTGGTGCGGTCCTGGACCCACCTGGAGCGGCAGCGGGGTGGGTTCGGCTTCCTGGGCGGGCCAGGCGAGACGCAGATCGAGGCCGACCGGCGGCTGATTGGCGACCGGATCGTGCGGCTCAAGAAGGAGCTGGAACAGGTCCGGCGCACGCGTGGGCTGCATCGTGATGCGCGCAAGCGGGTGCCGTTTCCGGTGGTGGCCCTGGTCGGCTACACTAATGCTGGTAAGTCGACACTGTTCAACGCGCTCACTGGTGCCGCGGTGCATGCGCAGGATCAGCTGTTCGCGACGCTGGATCCGACCATGCGCGGGCTGGTGCTGCCGTCCGGACGCAAGGTGATCCTGTCCGACACGGTTGGCTTCATCAGCGAGCTGCCGACCGAGCTAGTGGCGGCGTTCCGGGCAACCCTGGAATAAGTGGCGGAAGCCGACATCATCCTGCATGTGCGCGATGCGGCGCATCCGGACAGCACAGCACAGCGCAGCGACGTGATCGCCGTGCTGAACGGCATGGTGGGCGACGGTACCCTGGATGCGGCGTGGCCCGAGCGGGCGATCGAGGTGCTGAACAAGGCTGACCTGATGGGTGGGACCGACCAGGTTCCGGCGCGGGACGGCGTGGCGGTCATCTCCGCCATCACCGGCGACGGGCTCGACCGGTTGGTGGCAGCAATCGACCGGCACATGCTGCAGGCGATGGAGCAGACGGAATTCCACCTGCCGGTGCAGGAGGGCGCGCCGCTTGCCTGGCTGTATGCACATGGCGAAGTGGTCGACCGTACGGATGGAGACGACGAGATCAGGCTGGTGGTCAGGCTCATGCCGGCAGATCGTGCGCGCTTCGAACGGCAGCAGCAGCATTAGGAACGCGCGAACCTGCAGGCTGCGAACCGGGCGCCGGCCACACCGTTGACCCGTCGCCTGCCGGACGACCTGGACCGGTGGCGCGCCGGGAAGGATGCGGGATGGACGGAACGTTCTCGGTGGCCGATGCGGTCGAAGTGACGCAGATCCTGCGTGCCGCGGCCCGGGTGGAGATCGTGCCTCGGTTTCGCCGCCTCGGGAGCGGCGACGTGCGCACCAAAAGCGGGCCGACGGATCTCGTCACGGTGGCGGACGAGGCGGCCGAGCGGTTGATCACCCAGGGGCTGGAACGGCGCTTTCCGGGCTGTGTGGTGATCGGCGAGGAAGCCGCCGCTGCCGATGCAGGCCTGCTCGACAGGCTGGGCGATGCCGAGCTCGCCTTCGTGGTGGACCCGGTCGACGGCACGTCCAACTTCGCTGCCGGCGTGCCGCTGTTCGGGGTGATGGCGGCGGCACTGGTGCGCGGCGAGGTGGTGGGCGCGGTGATCCATGACCCGTTATGCGACGACGCTGCCATAGCCGTCAGGGGCGAGGGGGCTTGGCTCGAGCACGCCGACGGACAGCAGGTTTCGCTCCGGGTGGCGGCGCCTGTGCCGCCGTCGCAGATGACCGGGAACGCCGCCTGGCGGCACCTGCCGCAGCCGTTGCGCGACCGGGTGGCGCTCAACCTGCCGCGCGTGCTGGCCAGCTGGGATTACCGCTGTGCTGCTCACGAGTATCGCGTCATCGCGTCCGGACACTGCCATTTCCTGATCTTCAACCGGATCATGCCGTGGGATCACCTGCCTGGCTGGCTGCTCCATTCGGAAGCGGGCGGCTATTGCGCGCATTTTGATGGGAGCCCCTATTTGGCGACGGATCGGGCGGGAGGGCTGCTTTACGCCCCAGACCGGGACAGCTGGTTGGCGCTTTACGACACGCTTCTGGCAGCCTGAGCACTGGGAACCTGCGGTTCCGCGGCCTTGGCGGCCTGCCAGCCGGCTTCCATCTCGTCCAGCGACGCCTCGGCAAGCGACCGGCCGCTCGCCTCGATCGACTGCTCCATGTGCTCGAAGCGGCGCTGGAACTTGGCGTTGGCCTCACGCAGGCAGGTTTCCGGATCGAGCCCAAGGCTGCGGGACAGGTTGGCGACCGTGAACAGGACGTCGCCGATTTCATCCCGAAGGCGCACCGGATCAGCGGTATCGAGTTCTGCGCGCAGCTCGACCAGCTCCTCCGCGACCTTGTCGACCACAAGGGCTGGTTGCTGCCAGTCGAAGCCAACGCGGGCGGCACGGACGCACAGCTTGGCGGCGCGCGACAAGGCGGGCAGGCCGAGCGGGATGCCGGCAAGGGCGCCGTGCTCGGCGCGAGCGTGACGCTCGACCGCCTTGTTGTCGTCCCAGGACATGCCGGCGTTCCGGACAGCCTCGTCGCCGAAGACATGAGGGTGCCGCCGCACCATCTTGTCGGCGATCAGGCAGGCGATCGTGGCGAAGTCGAAGCGGTTCTCGGATTGACTCAGATCGGATTGGCCCAGGCTGGCGTAGTAGATAACCTGAAGCAGCAGGTCGCCGAGCTCGTCCGGGAGGGCTGTCCAGTCGCGACGGGCGATGGCATCGGCGACCTCATAGGCTTCCTCTATCGTGTAAGGCGCGATGGTCTCGAAAGTCTGCGCCTGATCCCAGGAGCAACCGGTCGACGGGTCGCGGAGGGCAGTCATGATATCCAGCAGCCGGTTGAGCTGGTTAGCGGCATCGGAAGCGGGTCTCGTCATGGGCACAGGGTGCTATAATCGCCAAGGCGGCAGCAAGCCCACCGGGACATCCTAATC
>CAXSHC010000215.1:0-5732 GCA_964236745.1 uncultured Acetobacteraceae bacterium | reverse complement strand
ACGGCCAGTCGCTCACCGTCGGCGACGCGCTGAACCGCTTGTCCGATCCCGACCGTTCGGTGCGCGAGCGCGCGGCGCACGCCATCGGCAACGTGTTCGGGCGCAACATCCGGCTGTTCTCGCTGATCACCAACACGCTGGCCAAGGACAAGGAGATCGGCGACGGCCTGCGCCATTATCCCCGCCCGGGAAGTGCCCGCAACCGCGGCAACATGGTCGAGGACGAGGTGGTGGACGCGCTGGTCGATGCGGTGTCCGCCGATTACGGCAGGCTGTCGCACCGCTACTACGCGCTCAAGGCGGGCTGGCTGGGCCTGGACAAGCTGCAGCACTGGGACCGCAACGCCCCGCTGCCGTCCGACGACGACCTTCATGTCGGCTGGGAGGAAGCGCGCACCCGGGTGCTCGACGCCTACACCGCCTTCGCGCCGGAGCTGGGCGGCATCGCGCAGCGCTTCTTCGACCGCCCGTGGATCGACGCGGCACTTCGTCCGGGCAAGGCCAGCGGCGCCTTCGCCCATCCCACCGTGCCGTCCGCGCACCCCTACATCCTGATGAACTTCCATTCCCGCACGCGCGACGTGATGACGCTGGCGCACGAGCTCGGCCACGGCATCCACCAGGTGCTGGCGGCGGAGCAGGGCTACTTCCAAAGCTCGACCCCGCTCACCCTGGCCGAGACCGCCAGCGTGTTCGGCGAGATGCTCACCTTTCGCAGCCTGCTCGACAACGAGACCGACCCGAAGCGGCGGCGTCGCATGCTCGCCGGCAAGGTCGAGGACATGCTGAACACGGTGGTGCGCCAGGTCGCGTTCTACCGCTTCGAGACGCTGCTGCACGACGAGCGCCGCACCGGTGAGCTGTTGCCGGAGCGGATTGGCGCCATCTGGCGGCAGGTGCAGACCGAAAGCCTTGGGCCCGCGTTCGAGTTCACGTCCGACTACGACGCGTTCTGGGCCTATGTGCCGCACTTCGTGCACTCGCCGTTCTATGTTTATGCCTATGCGTTCGGGGACTGCCTGGTGAACGCGCTGTATGGGGTGTTCCAGTCCGGCCATCCGGGGTTCCAGCAGAAATACGTCGAGATGCTGCGCGCAGGCGGCACCAGGCGGCACCGCGAGCTGCTGGAACCGTTCGGGCTGGATGCCACCGACCCGGCGTTCTGGCGCAAGGGCCTGGACGTGATCGCCGGATTCATCGACGAGCTGGAAGCGGAGCAGGTCTAGGCCATGGCAGAACAGGACCTTGATCGCGGCGGCAGCGTGTTCGGCGAGTTGCGCCGCTTGGCGCGCACCTCGGGTGCGGTCGGCGGCATTGCGGCGCGCATGGCAGGCGCCCGCATCGGGCTTCGCACCAACAGGACCGCGCATGCCGAGGATTTGCGCGCGGTGCTGGGCGGCCTCAAGGGTCCGCTGATGAAGGTGGCGCAGCTGCTGTCCACCATCCCGGACGCGCTGCCGGAGGAGTACGCGGCCGAGCTGGCGCACCTGCAGGCCAACGCCCCGCCGATGGGCTGGTCGTTCGTGCGCCGGCGCATGGCGACCGAGCTCGGCGCGAACTGGGACAGCCGCTACGCCAGCTTCGAGCGCGAGGCCGCCGCCGCCGCCAGCCTGGGGCAGGTGCACCGCGCCACCCTGCATGACGGGCGCACGGTGGCGGCCAAGCTGCAATATCCGGACATGGTGTCCACCGTGGACGCCGACCTGCGCCAGCTTCGTGTGGCGATGGCGCTGTATCACCGCATGGACAACGCGATCCAGCACGACGAGGTGTACAAGGAGCTGGCCGAGCGGCTGCGCGAGGAGCTCGACTACGGCCGCGAGGCGGCGCACCTGCGGCTGTATCGCCTGATGCTGGCCGGGCGCACCGACATCAGCATCCCCGAGCCGATCGACGCGCTGTCCTCCGCGCGCCTGCTGACCATGACCTGGCTCGACGGCATGTCGCTCCAGGCCTATCTCGACACCGGCCCGGATCTCGACAGCCGCAACGCCGTGGCGCGCGCCTTGTTCAAGGCCTGGTACCTGCCGTTCTACCGCTACGGCGTGATCCACGGCGATCCGCATCTCGGCAACTTCCAGGTGCGTCCCGACCAGGGTCTGAACCTGCTCGACTTCGGCGCGATACGCAGCTTCCGGCCGCAGTTCGTGCAGGGCGTGATCTACCTGCAGCAGGCGATCGAAGGCAACGACGACGACAAGGCCTATCACGCCTACCAGGGCTGGGGCTTCACCGACATCTCGCGCGACACCATGGACGTGCTCAACGAGTGGGCGCGCTTCATCTACGAGCCGCTGCTGCAGGACAGGGTGCGGCCGATCCAGGAAAGCGACGACCCCTTGTTCGGGCGCTCGGTGGCCGAGCGGGTGCATGCCGGGCTGAAGCGCACCGGGGGCGTCCGGCCGCCGCGCGAGTTCGTGCTGATCGACCGCTCCGCCGTCGGGCTCGGCAGCGTGTTCCTGCGCCTCAAGGCGAACCTGAACTGGCACCGGCTGTATCACGAGACGGTGGAAGGGTTCGCCGCCGACGACCTCGCCGCCCGGCAGGCCGCCGCCCTGGCGGACGCGCGTGTGCCGCCGCCGCTTGGCCAGACCTAACGTTCGCCGCCGATCGTGGCGCGTGGCCGGGACGAGGTTCGACATCCGTCGCGACGACCTGACGGGCGATGACACCCGTGTCCTGCTGGCGCTTCACCTGGCAGGAATGCACGCCAACTCGCCACCGGGCGCGGTGCTCGCGCTCGACCTGTCCGGCTCCTGTCGCCGGAGGTCGCGGTCTGAACCATCCGGGCTGACGGCTAGGTAGTGGGGATCGGCGCCTTGAAGGGGCTGCGCGGCGGCACCGGCGAGCTGAAGTCGATTCGTACCCATCCCCGACCACCTGCGCCGCGGCGTCGCGGCCGTCCTGCTCGATCACTTGGTCGCCGAGGCGAGGAAGTGTGGCCTGACGCGCCTGAGCCTGGAAACCGGCACCGGGCCGGCGTTCGGGCCCGCGCTGTCGCTTTACCGCTCCCGCGGCTTCGTCGCCGGCGAGCCGTTCTCGGACTACGCGCGCAGCGGCTTCAACCGGTTCCTGCACCTGCCGCTTTGACCGTGCGGTATCGTCCGTTGCTGGCCGCAACCCGCGTGCCGCGTGATTGATCGGCGCTACGCGTTACTTTTTTGGAACTTGTTCTCACGGCGTGATTTTTGACCGGTGACGCCTGCGACCCTCGTCACCGCACGGCCGCATCGGGCACCGAACGTCGGCATCGTCGCCGCCACGACATGGTGGCGACCGTCGTTGCAACAAGGACAGCACGCATCCCCCGCTCCATCACCACCTTCGGATCTGCGTTCAGCCGCATGACGTCGGATGCCGCCCACGGCCAGGCCGCGTCGCCGGTCCGGCCTCTGCCGCGCCATCCGGCGGCGAGCAGGTTCCTGGCCGCGACGGGAACGCCGCGTTGACCGGGGATCGTACCGGCGTCCCGCTGACCCTGCCCGAGGCGGAACGGATCAGTGCTGGCGACCCGCGCCTCACCGCCAGGCTGGCCGGCCTCGCCGACGGCACCGATCCGTTCGCTGCCGCTGTCCGGACCACCCGGATGGCCATGATCGTGACCAACCCGCGCGAAGCCGACAACCCGATCGTGTTCGCCAACGACGCGTTCTGCCGGCTGACCGGATACCCACGCGAGGAGGTGCTGGGCCGCAACTGCCGCTTCCTGCAGGGCTCCGAAACCGACCAGGCCAGCGTGGACAGGATCCGTGCCGCGGTGGCGGCGGGGACACCGATCGAGATCGACATACGCAACCATTTCCGGAACGGCGACTGGTTCTGGAACCGGCTGCTGATCGCGCCGATCCGCGACACCGACGGCGCCCTCGACTACTTCTTCGCCAGCCACGCCGACGTCACGGCCGAGTACGAGAACAACGCCCGGCGCGAGCGGGAGCTGGCCGAGCTGCGCCAGCAGCTGCTGCAGGAGGCCGAGGAACGACAGAAGGTCGAGGAAGCGTTCAGGCAGGTGCGCAAGATGGAGGCGATCGGCCAGCTGACCGGCGGCATCGCGCACGACTTCAACAACATGCTGCAGGCGATCGGCGGCAGCCTGGAGCTGATCGAGCGCCGGATCGCCAAGGGCCGCCCCGATGAGGTGGCGCGGTTCATCGACAGCGCCCGCAGGACGCTGGAGCGGGCTTCCGCCCTGACCGACCGTCTGCTCGCCTTCGCCCGGCGGCAAAGCCTGCAGCCGGAGCCCGTGTCGCGCGACCCGCTGATCGAGGACTTGACCGACCTGTTCCGGCAGACCACCGGCAAGGGTGTGACGCTCGTGCTGGACCTCCAGGCGGATGGCTGGATGGTCCAGTGCGATCCAGGCCAGCTGGAGAACGCGCTGCTGAACCTGGTCATCAACGCGCGCGACGCCATGCCCGGGGGCGGCCGGCTCCTGATCTCGACACGATGCGTTTGCCTAGCCGACGCGGAGATCGTCGGCCAGGAGGGTGCGGAAGCCGGTGACTACGTCGAGGTGTCGGTGGCCGATACCGGCATCGGCATGGACGACATGACCCGCGACCTCGCCTTCGACCCGCTCTTCACCACCCAGCCGCTCGGCCAGGGTACCGGCCTCGGCCTGTCCCAGCTTTACGGCTTCGTGCGCCAGTCCAGCGGCATCATCGGCATCGAAAGCGCGCTGGGCGAGGGGACCACCGTGCAGATCTCGCTGCCGCGTCACCACCCGGCCGGACCGGGCGATGATGCGTCCGCAAGGGTTGGATCGGGGCGAGTCGACCGGCACGACGTGGTGCTGCTGGTCGAGGACGAGGACGTGGTGCGCGCGGTCGCCGCCGAGCAGCTGCGCGACCTCGGCTACCGGGTCATGGAAGCCAAGAACGGCGTCGCGGCGCTCCAGCTGCTACAGGCCACCAGCCCCGTCGACCTGCTGGTGACGGACGTGGGCCTGCCGGGCGGCCTGAACGGCAGGCAGGTCGCCGACCAGGCGCGGGAAAACCAGCCCACGCTTCCCGTGCTGTTTATCACCGGATTCGCCGGCAGCGTGCTGAAGGAGCAGCTGGCCCCGGGGATGGAGGTGATCGGCAAGCCGTTCACGCTGGACGCGCTGGCGGCACGGGTGCAGCGGCTGGTGCCGCGGCCGGCGGGATCGCCGTCCGGCTGATCCACAGGCGGCCTCGCCTGCGCCAGCCATCCTCACGAGGCCCGGAGCGCGATGGTGTCGTCCCCTGGGCGGCCTACATCATGCTGGCGCCCGGTGCCACGTCGGGTCGCCCGTTTCGAAGGAGACCTGGCCATGCCCCGTATCGTCCGCTTCCACGAGACAGGCGGCCCCGAGGTAATGCGGATCGAGGAGCAGCCGTCGCGCGATCCCGGCGATGGCGAGCTCAGGATACGTGTTCGCGCCCTTGGCCTGAACCGTGCGGAAGCGATGTTCCGCGGCGGGATGTACCTCGAACAGCCCCGGCTTCCCGGCGGCCTCGGCTACGAGGCGGCGGGACTGGTGGACGCGATCGGCCCGGGCGTGTCCGGTTTCGAGCCGGGACAGGTGGTGAGCACGATCCCCGCCTTTTCCATGAACGACTACGCGATGTATGGCGAGGTGGTGGTGGCTCCGGTCCACGCCGTGGTGGCGCATCCGCCCGAGCTCGGTTTCACCGACGCTGCCGCGATCTGGATGCAGTACCTGACCGCCTGGGGCGCGCTGGTGGACATCGCGCAGGTGGGGTCCGGCG
>CAXSHC010000214.1:0-5732 GCA_964236745.1 uncultured Acetobacteraceae bacterium | reverse complement strand
CGGAGCATCGCGGCGCTAAACCGGAATGGCCCGGTTGAAGGAAAGCAGATGAACCGCAAAGCGCGTCGTGCCGCGGCCGGATCGGGCAGGATCGCTTCCGCCGAAGCGGGGAACCTGCCGCCGCTACTGGGTCTCGCCCAGGTCGCCCACCGCGACGGCCGGCTGGATGAAGCCGACGCGCTGTGTGCCCGCCACCTCGCCGCGTCGCCGGGTCATGCCCAGGCCCTGCACCTGCGCGGCCAGGTGGCGCAGCTGCAAGGGCGGCCAGGGGATGCGATCGCGCATTTCACCGCGGCACTCGCCACCGCCCCCGCGGTGGCGGCGGTGCATGACGGCCTGGCGGACGCGTACCGGTCGGTCGGTCGGCCGGTGGACGCGGAACGCCACTACCGCCGCGTCGCCGAGCTGCGTCCGGGTGCCGTGACCCTGCTGAACCTCGGCAACGCCCTGATGGCGCTGGACCGCCCGGCCGATGCCGCGGCGGCCTACCGAAACGGCCTGGGCCTCGATCCCCGCCTGCCGGAGCTGCACTACGCGCTCGGCACCGCGCTGGGCGCGCTGGAACACGGACAGGCGGTGGATGCCTTCAGGCGCGCCGTCTCGCTTCGGCCTGACTTCGCGTCCGCGCATGAAGGGCTGGTCGAGGCGTGCCTGGCCGCGAGCAACCCGGACGCGGCGCTGCGCGCGGTGTGCCAGGCGCTGCGGCGCGTCGACAGCATCCGGCTGCGCGTGCTGTTCGTCGACTGCGTGCGCGACGCGCTGCCGATGGCGGGGATCGCAGGGCTGGAGCAGGCGATGCAACGCGCCCTGGCCGGGCGCTGGACCCGGCCGCAGGAGCTGGCGCGGGCGGCCTGCGCGATCGCTGCCCTGGAACAACCGGTGGACGCGCGGAAGGAGCCGTTGCGCACCCTGCTGGAGCTGGCCCCGGTGTGCCACCGCGAGGTCGAGCAGGCGCTGACCGGACAGCGCCGCGTGCTGCTGCACGCGGTGGCGTCCGGCACGGCATCCCCGTCCGGAGCGCTCGAAGCGGCGTGCGGGCTGGCGCGGCAATGCTTCATCAACGAGTACGCCTGGTTCTGTGAACCGGACGAAGCGGAGGAGGTCGAGCGGCTTTGTCGCGGGGTGCAGGTCAGCCTCGATGACGGAGCCATGCCGGCGGCGCTGACCCTCGCCGTTGTCGCGAGCTACCGGCCGCTGGACGCAATCGACGGTGCGGACCGCCTGCTGACCGGATCGTGGCCGCCGGAGGTCGACGCGCTGCTGGTCCAGCAAGTCCGGGAACTGGCCGAGGAGCGACGGCTACGCGGCGCCATACGACGCGCCACCGCGATCGAGGACGCGGTGTCGCGGGCGGTGCGCGACCAGTATGAGGCCAACCCGTATCCGCGCTGGGTGGCGACGATCGACGCTGCGGAGCGGATCCGGCTCGCAGACTGGCTGGCGTCGCGGTTTCCCGGCGCGCCGACGGCGCCGCTGCCGGATGGAACGATGGAGGTGCTGGTGGCGGGCTGCGGCACCGGGCAGCACGCTGTGGAAACCGTGCGCGGGCTGGCCAACGTCGAGGTGCTGGCGATCGACCTCAGCCTGTCCAGCCTGGCCTACGCGGCGCGCCTCACCGCATCGCTCGGGGTGGAAGGGATCGAGTATGTCCAGGCCGACCTGCTGGGGGCGGCCGCACTCGGGCGCCGCTTCGACATGATCGCGGCCGGCGGCGTGCTGCACCACATGGCCGATCCCTGGGCCGGCTGGCGCGCCCTGCTCGGGCTGCTGCAACCGGGCGGGGTGATGAACGTGCTGCTCTACACCCGGCGCGGCCGTGGCGACGTCAGCGCGGCGCGGGAATGGATTGCCCGGAACGGCTTCGAGCCGACGCCGGACGGAATACGGTCCTGCCGCCACGAGCTGATGGCCCTGCCCGAGGACTGGGCGGTACGCTTGTCCGCGAGCCCGGACTGCTGCTCGGCCAGCGGATGCCGCGACCTGCTGTTCCACGTGCAGGAAGGGGCCGTGACCCTGCCGGAGGTGAAGCGCTTTCTGGAGGCGGAAGGGATCGGGCTGCTCGGCGTCGACGTGTCGGCGGCCACCGGGCAGCTGTTCCGGGAGCGCCATCCCGGCGAGGAGGCGCTGCGCGACCTGTCGTGCTGGGACCTGTTCGAGGCGGAGAACCCGCGCTGCTTCAGCGGGATGCTGAACCTGTGGGTGCAGAAGGGGTCGGCTGGCGATTCTGTTCCGAAGCCCTGACCTACGGGGGCGCGGTCATGCCGCAGTGCCCAGCAGCGGTGCGCTCGAAGCGCCGGGGCGCAGGGAGCGGCCGCCCGCCAGGCAGGACAGCGCGTAGAACAGCGCGCTCAGCGCGGTGATCCAGAACGAGGCCGGCCAGTCGGTCAGCCAGGCCAGGACCACGCCGCCCCAGGCCTCGCCCAGGGCAAGGGCCACCGACAGGAGCAGCCCGTTGCCGAGCCGCACGGTCAGGCGCTGCGCCGTCGCGGCCGGCCCGACCATCAGGGTGAACACCAGGAGCACGCCGACGATCTGGGCGCAGCCGGCGGTGCACAGCGCCACCAGCGCCAGGAACAGCACCGGCACCGAACGCGGCGCGCCCCTGGCTTCCGCCAGCTCCGGCTGCAGCGTCGCGAACAGCAGCGGCCGGGCGATGATGCCGAGGCCTGCTACCGTGACCAGGCACAGCCCTGCCAGCCCGGCCACAGTGGAACGGTCGACGCCGAACACGTTGCCGAACAGCAGTGCCGTCGCCTGGCTGGCGTAGGCTGTGAAAAAGTGCAGGAACAGCAGCCCCAGGCCGAGGGCGGTGGCCAGCACCATGCCGATCGACACGTCGCGCCCGGCCAGCCGGTCGCCGAGCAGCCCCATGCCGACGCCGCCCGCGACGGTGACACCCACCAGGCCCCAGAGCGGCGGAACGCCGAGCAGCACCGCCCCGGTGGCGCCGGTGAACCCGACATGCGCCAGGGCATGCCCGGCAAAGGTTTGGCCGCGAAGCACCAGGAAGAAACCGACCAGCCCGGCCATGACCGCCACCAGGCCGCCGGCGGCGAAGGCGTTGCGCATGAAGTCGTAGCCCAGCATGCCGCTCACCCGCGCCCGCCGGCCAGGGCGCTGCGACGGGGCGAGGCGGGCGGATGCGGGGCGTGCGCCGGATGGTGGCCCGGATGGTGGCAATGCGGATCCTGCGCGGGACCCCCGCCGCCGATCACGAAGATGCGGCCGGCGGTCCGCACCACCTCGATCGGCGCGCCGTAGAGCCGCGACAGCACCGGGGTGGTGATCACCTCGTCCACGGTGCCGAGGCTGGCCTGGCCGCCGCCGAGATACAGCACCCGGTCCAGCGTGCCGAGCAGCGGGTTGAGCTCGTGCGCGCTGAACAGCACGGCGATGCCCAGCACCTGCTGCACCTCGCGCACCAGGCGCACCACCTCGCTTTGGCGATGCGGGTCGAGCGAGATCAGCGGCTCGTCCAGAAGCAGCAGGCGCGGGCGCCCGAGCAGGCTTTGCGCCAGAAGCAGGCGCTGCCGCTCGCCGCCGGACAGCTCGGCCAGCGGGCGCGCGGCGAGCGAGCGGGCGCCGACCAGGTCCAGCGCCTCGTCCACCGCCTTGCGCGCGGCCCGGCCGGGCCGCGGCAGCCCCCAGCGGTGGCCGTCCAGGGCGGCGGCGACCACGGTGCGGCCGTCCAGCCGCGAAACCGCGGGGCTGCGCAGCTGCGGCATGTAGCCGACCAGCCGGTTGCCCCGGCGCACCGCCTCGCCCAGCACGTCGATGCGTCCTTCCGTTGCCGGAACAAGGCCCAGCACCGCGCGCATCAGCGTGGTCTTGCCGGCGCCGTTCGGCCCGAGCACGCCGACGAACTCCCCGCCCGCGATCTCCAGGCTGATCCGTTGCAGCACCGCCCGGTTGCCGAGCCGGAGCGTCACGTTTCGGAAGCTGATGGCGTTCATGAAGGCGGAACGGACAGCGCCCGGTCCAGCGCGTCAAGCTGAGTGGCGATCCAGTCCTGGTAGCTCTGCGCCCCGCGCGGCATGGTCTCGGTCACGCCCAGAACCGGGATCCGGGCTTCGTGCGCGATGCGCAGCAGCCGCTGGGCGGCATCGTCCGTGGCCTGGCTGTTGTAGATGAACAGCCTGACCTTGCGGCCGCGCAGGTCATTCTCCATCGCGGCCACGTCGGCGGCACTCGGCTCGGTGTTGTTCATCACCGCGAGCTGGAACCGCCCGTTGCGTATCTGCAGGCCGAGGGCCCGGGCCATGTAGCCGAACACCGGCTCCGTCGCCGTCACCGGCAGGCCGGCATACTTGGCGCGGAGAAGGGCGATCTTGCGGTTGATCGGCAGAAGCGAGCCGAGAAAGCGGTCGAGGCGGGCGGCATAATCGGCCCGGTGCGCGGGGTCATCCGCGGCCAGGTCGGCTGAAACGGCGCGCGCGACCGCCGGCATCGTGTTCGGATCGTACCAGAGATGCGGGTTGTCGCCGGGATGGTGGCCGGTGACGCTCGCGGCCACCACCATCTGGCGTTGTTGCGAGGGCGCGGCGGCGAGCAGCTTGTTCATCCAGGGGTCGTAGTCCACGCCGTTGAACACGACCACGCGCGCGTTCGACACCGCCCGGGCGACCGAGGGGCTTGCCTCAAACAGATGCGGGTCCTGGTCCGGGTTGCTCAGGATGCTGGTGACCGTCCAGCCCGGCCCGGCGAGCTGGCCTGCGACGTCGCCATAGAAGTTCTCCGCAGCGACGATCCCCGGCGCGACGGTCGCGCCACGTGCTTCCAGGGCGCCGGGAAGCAGTGCCAGCATCGGTGCAATGAACAGGCTCCAGCCGCGGACCCTGGAGCTGATGGTCCCATGAGGACACGACATGCGCTTGTTTCCCGTTCCTGCCTCGACTGATACGTTATATTGTATGGTTTGGAAACACAACGCGAGCCGGGCTTTCCCCATCATTCCGTCACTGCTACGTTATAACCATAAATAGCGAAAGGTGCCTCGTGTCGACGCCAGCCTTTTCCGAGCGCACCGCTATCCTCCTGTCGGAAGCAAGCCTTCTTTGCGACCGTCGCGGTGCGCAGCTGACGGAGCTGCGCCGCAAGGTGCTCGGGCTGGTGCTGGACAGCGACAAGCCGGCCGGGGCCTACGACCTGCTCGACCGGCTGCGCGCGCACCACAAGGGTGCTGCGCCGCCCACCGTCTACCGGGCGCTGGACTTCCTGCTGGAACAAGGCCTGATCCACAAGCTGGAACGGTTGTCCGCCTTTGTCGGCTGCGTCCATCCCACCGAGGACGACCACGACCATCACCACGCGGCGCAGTTCCTGATCTGCACGCGTTGCGGCCGGGTGACGGAACTCGAGGACAACCGCGTCAACAAAGCGCTGGTCGAGGCGGCGCGGCGTGCCGGGTTCCGCTTGTCGAACTCCACCGTGGAAGCGGAAGGCTTCTGCGCCGCCTGCGCGGCGCCGGCGGCCGACGCCTAGGAACGGGAGCGTTCCCGGAAGCGGCCCGGGTCGAGCCGCCGCGGATCATCAACCTGTGGGCAAGGTTCGGCTTCAGGAGCGTCCGGTCACCATCCCTCAACCGAAAGCGATGGATGTTCGACCCGCTTTGCAAGAGGATCCGGGACGGGAACCCGTTGATAGTATCTTACAACGCTGCGTAACCTTGCGACGTTCGGAGGCCGTGCTGCCGACCGTGGGCGGCGGCGCGGACAACACCAACGGGGCCGGCC
>CAXSHC010000213.1:0-5746 GCA_964236745.1 uncultured Acetobacteraceae bacterium | reverse complement strand
GCAGGGCTGCCCAGAAGGCGCGGTAGGCAGGGGTGTCCTGGTCCTCCGGCGGCATGAACAGGCTGTGGTGCCGGCCGCGCACGGCGGCGGCTGCGTAGCCCATCGTTTCCAGGAAGCGCGCGTTGCCGCGCAGCACCGTCCCGTCGGGCTTGAACTCGACCACCGCCTGCGACAGCTCGACCGCCGCAGCCTTCGCCAATATCCCGTGCAACCCAAACATTCTCGACCCTCCAAACCACGCTGCCGTGGTTCCCTAGCCGAGGACGATTAACCGGAAATAAAGACCGCCCGTCACTCCTCGTCCGTGGTGCGCCGCACCAGCACCTCGCGCCGGCCGACGTGGTTGGCGGGGCTGACGATGCCTTCCTTTTCCATCTGCTCGATCAGCTTGGCAGCCCGGTTGTAGCCGATCGACAGGTGCCGCTGGATGAACGAGGTGGACGCCTTGCCTTCGCGCGCCACCAGCGCCACCGCCTGGTCGAACAACCCGGTCTCGCCGTCGAAGCCACCACCGCCGAGCCCGTTGCCGCCGGCACCACCGCCCGAGCCGCCGGACGCCGCTTCCTCCTCGAACATGGTGGTGACCTCCTCGACATAAACCGGCTCGCCCTGCGCGCGCAGCTCGCGCACCACGTCCTCGACCTCGCCGTCGCCGACAAACGGCCCGTGCACGCGGGTGATGCGGCCGCCGCCGGCCATGGTGAGCATGTCGCCCTGGCCCAGCAGCTGCTCGGCGCCTTGATGGTGCCGGTGATGACGTCCACCGATGGGCGCTGGGTGGCCATGATGACGTGGATGCCGGCGGCGCGCGCCATCTGCGCCAGCCGCTGCACCGTGGTCTCGATCTCCTTGCCGGCCACCATCATCAGGTCGGCCATCTCGTCGATCACCACCACGATATAGGGCAGGTTCTCCAGCGACAGGCTTTGCTCCTCGAAGATCGGCCGGCCGGTCTCGGGATCGAAGCCGGTCTGCACCTTGCGGGTCATGGTCTCGCCCGCAGCGCGCGCCGCACTCACCCGCTCGTTGTAGCCGTTGATGTTGCGCACCCCGAGCTGGCTCATGCCGCGGTAGCGCCGCTCCATCTCGCGCACGGTCCACTTCAAGGCCGTCACCGCCTTGGCGGGATCCGTCACCACCGGCGCCATCAGATGCGGGATGCCGTCATAGATCGACAGCTCCAGCATCTTCGGGTCGATCATGATCAGCCGGCATTCCTCCGGGCTCAGCCGGTAGAGCAGGCTCAGGATCATGGAGTTGATGCCGACCGACTTGCCCGAGCCGGTGGTGCCGGCGATCAGCAGGTGCGGCATGCGGGCGAGGTCGGCATAGACCGGCGCGCCCGAAATGTCCTTGCCCAGCGCCAGGCACAGTCGCGCCGGATGCTCCACCCAGGCGTCGCTGTCGAGCAGCTCGGAGAAGTAAACCGTTTCCCGGCGAAGGTTGGGCACCTCGATGCCGATCACGTTGCGCCCGGGCACCGTGGCGATGCGCACGGCCGTCACGGACAGCGAGCGCGCGATGTCGTCGGCGAGCCCGATCACCCGCGCGGACCGGATCCCGGGTGCCGGCTCCAGCTCGTACAGCGTCACCACCGGGCCGGCGTGGATCGCGCCGATCGCGCCCTGCACGCCGTAGTCCGACAGCACGGTTTCCAGCAGGCGCGCGTTGGCCTGCAGGCTTTCCGCGGACGGGCCGACATCGGATCGCGACGGGGCCGGCTTCAACAGCGACAACGGCGGCAGCCGCCACGGCCCGGCCGCCGGTGCGGCTGCGGGCGCCCGTCGCGGCGTCGCCACGGGCGCTGCTTCCTGCCTCGGGGGCGGGGAAGGGGCCTCGGCACGGGCGCCGAGCAGGCGGGCGATCGACCGCACGCCGCCCGGACGGCTTTCGCGCGCCTCGGCCGCGGGGGCGTCGAACCTCGGGGCTTCAGGCGGCGCGGCATCGGATGCCGGGGTATCGGACGTTGGGACATCGGGCGTTGGGGTATCGGGCGTCGCGGTTCTGGTTCTGGTGTCCGACCCTGCCGGCGCGCCGAGGCGGATCGGCGGCTGTTCCGGCGACGGGGAGGTGCCGCGCGACGCCTTCAACGCGCTGCGCGAGCGGAGCGGCAGCACAGGAAGGTCGTCCGGCTCCTCGGCCGCACCGGGCGGCAGCACCCAGCCGCTGTTGCCGAGCGCCGGACGCGCCGGCTCCGGAACGGACCGCTTGCCGCGCAGGCTGGGCTCGCGCCGCTCGGCACGCAGCGCACGGTTCCGCTCCGGCGACGCGTCGGCCTGGCCGTCGGCCGCCGCCGGCTCGGCCGTCCGGTGCAGGCTGCGGCCGGCCGCGCGAAGCGTCGCCGAGAACGGCGACTCGCCCGGAAGCACGTGGTCGAACTCTTCCTCGTCCTCGTTGAAGCCGTTGCTGGTTCCCGCCGGCGGCGACCCCGCGCCATGCCGTAGCGCGCGGTGCGTCGCGCGCCGCGTCCCACCGCGCGCCATTCGCCCGCGGACAGGCCGAGGCAGAGCGGCACCAGGACCAGGGCCAGCAGAAGCGCCATGAGCCAGATCGCGATCCCGCCGACGGGCCCGAGCACTCCTCGTCCGGCCTCGATCGCGGCCCGGCCCAGAGTCACCCCCACCGCCCCGCCCGGCCCGGCGGCACCCGGCCAGCCAGGCCGAAGCGCCGGCTGCGCGTCGTGGCCCAGCAGCACCGGCAGGCCGGCCAGCACCGCGCCCGCCACGGGAAGCGCGCACACGAGCGATACCAGCCGCACCGTCAGGCTGCCCAGGCCGCCGCGCGACGCGATGCGCCAGGCCCAGGCCAGCAGCGCCAGCACCGGCAGCGCGCCGGCCAAGCCGAAATACTGCAGCATCAGGTCGGCATAGGCGGCGCCAACCGGCCCGGCCAGGTTGCTGGTCTGCACGGTGGTGGTGGCGGTGTCTGGCGACGGATCGCGCGGGTTATAGCTCGCAAGCGCCACCAGCATGGCGACCGCGAGCCCGGCCAGCAGCAGGCCGCCAAGCTCGGCCAGCCGCCGGCGCATCAGCGCCTGCAGCTGCGGCGAGGCGAACCGCTCCGGGATCAGGCGGCTGCGTAGGGCGACGTGCATGGGCGCGGTTCCAGCCTTCCTTCACGGATCGGATGAAGCATAACCCGGAAGCGCCTGGCGGAAGAAGCGTCCAGACGGGTTGTCCTGCACCGTGTTCCCGTTTCGAGCACTCCGGGACAAGGCGGTGGATCTGTGGAACAGTTGCCCGCACACGAACAGCGAGGAGGTCGTCGTGTCGCTCCATGATGGTTCGTCGCCCGGCGCAGAGTCCGGCCCGGGATGGACGCGTTCCGGGTCCGGCCCGATGGTCGTCAACTCGCTCACAGGCGCCCGCCTGGTGATGTCCCCGCTCCGTTCGGTCGACGGCGAGCTTTTTCTTTCCCTGGGCGGCGACAGGTTCTGCGCGCTGCGCCAGCCCGACGGCGAAACGCTGCCGCCGCTGCTACCGGACTGGACCGTGGACGCCCTCTACCTCGGCTGTCCCCGCATGCCCTGGCTGAAGCTCAGGCACAAGGACGGCAACGTCGCGGATTGGTTTCTCGACCGGAACGGCAAGCTGGTCGCGAACGTGTACGAGGGCCTGAAGGCAATCGAGCGCGGCTGGCTTGCCGCCCATGCAAGGGACCTGTTCGCGCTCCCGCCCGGACCCGAGCGCGAGGACGCGTTTGCCGCCTACCGGACCATGAACCCGGTGGTGCGCGGCTTCCTGGAGCGGATGATCAAGCCGCCGAGCCACGTCGTGGACGGCGAGCAGGTCCGCCTGCTGCTGCTCGCGACGCAGGCGCTGGCGGGAACCGCCTCGCCACCTGCCTTCGTGAGGCCAGTCGAGCTCCTGCTGCCGGCGGGCGGGCCCGGCCCGTGCCTCGGTCCGGGCTGGACCCTGGAAGGTGGCCGGGCGTGGTCGACCGGCATCTCCAGCAGCATCGCCCTCGACGGGCTGGTGCCGATGGGCCGCCACCAGGTCCGGGTGTCGTTGCGCGACTGCCAGAACAGCATGCTGCTGTGGATGTGGGCCAACAACCGGCTGGTCGGCTCGGCGCAAATCGACCCGCGCTGGCGGCAGGAGGTGACGACCTTGTGCTTCTGGATACCGCCCGAATGCATGCCCACGGATCGGCTGGAGCTGTGCCTGCGTCTCGACCGCGCCCTGCCGACCGCGCCGAACTACGCCCTCGACGCGCTGAGCCTGTCGGGCTTCGACGACGACCTGCCGGCTTTGCCGGATATTCCCGACCTGCTCGCCCGGTTCGAGGGGATCGGCGACAACTGCCAGTTCGGCAACGTTCAGCGCCACTGCGGCATCGAGCCGCTTGGCCTGCTCCGCTTCGCAGGCGTGCGCGACTTTCACCGCCTGTTCACGTCCCGCTTCGCCGGGCTGGGCGAGCCCGGAAGCCTGGTCGCCTACCTGGCGGGGTCGGAGTATCAGATACGCGACCACGACTACGGGCTGTTCTACCACACGTTCCGATACGAGAACGAGATCACGATGGAAGCGGTGCTGGCCGAGAACGAGGCGAAGATACGCTACCTGATCAGGAAGCTGGTCGAGGACCTCGAGGACGGGGAAAAGGTGTTCGTTTACCGCCGGTTCGTGGAGGACGACCTCCCGACGGTGGCCGAGCTGCACCGTGTCCTGCGCGGCTTCGGCCCGGTGAAGATGCTCTGGGTGACCAGGGGCGCCCCCGGACGGGCGCCGGGCGAGGTGGAATGGGCCGGTCCCGACCTGCTGCGCGGCTACCTGGCCGACGACGCCAGCAACGATCCGTCCATCTTCGACCCCGACCACTGGATCAGCCTGCTGCGCAACGCGTTCACGGCGTTCCAACGGCTGGACCGGACCCGTCCGTCCCGCTGAGGCTCCGGCCGGCCATCTCGGTCCCGCGGGCAAGCCCGTCGACAAAGCGTCCGATCGCGGCAAGCACGCCGTCGAGATCCACGCCGAAGTTGTCCAGCGCCGGATCGCCGGGCGCGCCCTCGACCAGCCGCAATGCGCCCGGCATGTCGGTGACCAGCTCCGGGTCGACGAACGTCACCGGCGTGGGGTCCTCCATGTAACGGGGCACGTCGTAGATGCGCAGCGCCTCGCGGTGCAGGAGGTTGGTGCGGTTGCTGAGCACGAAACCCGGCTTGTTGCACACCCAGCGGTACTTCGCGAGGCTGGCGCCCCAGATCGACACGAAGCCGTCGCTGGAAGCGGTCCAGGCCAGGCTGGTCGCCATTCCGGCGCCGATCGTGTCGAGGATGGTAACCGGCTGCCCGGCGTGAAACGCGCGCAGGCCCGACACCAGCTCCCGCTCCACGTCGATCGGCCGGCGACGCGCCGCGTCCTCCCCATGGCTGCCGAGCAGCACCGCTTCGCCCTCGACCCGGGCATTGTGGCCGTCGAACACGACCACGAGGCCCGGATGGCGCCTGGCCAGGAAGCCGACGATCCGCCCCAGGGTGCCGTCCAGGTCGTCCAGGGTGCGGTTCTCGACACGCAGCCCGATGACGATCACCAGGGGATGGCCGAGCTCCGCCAGCGTGTCGCGCACGCGCTGCGCCGCCGCCAGGCCGTCGATGTGGCCCAGGATACGCCGGCGCAGGGCGGCCGACACGAACTCGTCGGTCGCGCGCAGGACGAACAGGCCCCTGTCATAGGCATAGGCGGCCAGCTCCTCGCCGGAGCGGACGCCGCGCTCGACCTTTCCGGCCGGCTCGGGAAACAGCGCG
>CAXSHC010000212.1:0-5751 GCA_964236745.1 uncultured Acetobacteraceae bacterium | reverse complement strand
ACCGTCATCTTCTGGTTGCCGTAGTGAGTCCTGATCCTAGTTGCTGGAGAAACAGGAACTCCGGCATGGTGGTCGGCCGGAAGTCGTGCCTTCCCAGCGCGTTCTCCAACAGCAAAAATCTAGTTTTTCTACCTTCACGTCTTTCGCACCTTGACAGGCTTGCACGCCGGCGCAGTATGTAGAAAAACTACGGGAGGGAAGATCGTGTTGTATCAGAAAAGGCAGATGTCGCGTCGGCACTTACTCAAGGCTGGCGTCGTTTTGGGCACGGGATTGGCAATCAGCCCCGCCAGGGCTGCGTCGAAGCCGCTGGTGGTATATAGCAACAAGAGCCTCGACTACTACTTCTTCGTGGTGCAGCAGGAAGCGGTAAAGCGCGCGGTGGAAGCGCAGGGGTGGGAGTTCGCCGCTGTCAACGCGAACTTCGATAACACAGTGCAGCTACAACAATGGGCCAGCCTGTTGCTGCGCGGTCCCGCCGCCATCGTCAGCGATCCGAGCGACAGTCAGGCGGTGGTCAGCGCGATCCGGCGCTTCAACTTCAAGCACATCCCGGTCGGGATCGTCGACACCCCCGCCACCGGGGGCGACGTCGCGATCACCGTGGACTTCGACAACCACCAGGGCGGCGTCATGGCGGCCCAGCAGATCGTTGACCGTCTGAAGGCGAAGAACGGATCACCCAAGGGTAAGGTGCTCAACTGCTACGGCGCGCTGCAAAGCGTGGCGTGGCGGCTGCGCAAGGAAGGCTTCGACGCCGAGATGTCGAAATACCCGAATGTCACTGTGCTGGACCGGCCGACCGAGGGGCTGCTGAACAACATGCTCAGCGTCACCATCTCGACATTATCGGAGCATCCCGACCTGGACGCGGTGCACGCGCCGAGCGACACGCCGTCGCGCGGCATCGTTACGGCGCTGCAGCAGCATGGGCGCTGGAAGAAGCGTGACGAGCAGGGCCACGTAATCTTCGTCAACATCGACGGCGAGCCGATCGCACTGCAATGGATCGAGCAGGGATACATGGATGCGGAGATCTCGCAGGATCCGATCGCCTACGCACAAATCACGGTGGTCATGGTCTCGAAATACACCATGCACAATCAGAAGGTGCCACTGGGGCCGTACGAGAACAAGGACTATTTCTGGGAGAAGGGCACGATCACTAGCTCCGCGTCCGGCCCGTCCCTGGTGATACCGCCGTCGATCGTCAATCCAAGCAACGTCAAGGACGCCAGGCTCTGGGGCAACGTGTCCTTCAACAAGTGGGGCATGCATTATTCCTGATCTGGGACGGAGCTAGAAGGTCATGTCGGCTCGGATGCAGGACGGCGCACTGGGGGTCGCTGGCGGCGACGTCATCCTGCGTCTGGAAGGCCTGACCAAGACCTATGGAGCATCCACTGCGCTGGACAACGTCACGATCGCCGTCCGGCGCGGCTCCATCCATGGGCTGCTGGGTGAGAACGGCGCTGGCAAGTCGACCCTGGTCGGCCTTATCGCCGGCATGCGCACGCCAACCCGTGGCCGGATCGACTTCGACGGCCAGATCGTGCACGGCCACGACGTCAAGGCGATGGAGCAGGCCGGGGTGTTCCTGGTCACTCAGGAGCCGATGATCGTGGGCCAGCTCAGCGTGGCGGAGAACCTGCTGCTCGGGCACTGGCCGGCGCGCGGCGGCTTCGTCGACTGGAAGCAGCTGCGTGCGCAGGCGCGGCGCATGCTGGAAGGCGAGCGGATCGATCCGATGGCGTTGGCGGAGGAGCTGAGCGCCGTCGACCGGCGCAAGCTCAACATCCTGCGCGCCTTGTTCAGTGGCGGCCGGCTGATCATCCTCGACGAGCCGACCACGGCACTGACGATGAGCGACCGCGCCGTGCTGTTCGCGTTCATGCGCGAGCTCAAGGAACGCGGCATCACCTTCATTTTCATCTCGCACTATAACGAGGAGATCCTCGACATCTGCGACGCCGTCACGGTTCTACGCGACGGGCGCCTCGCCGGCGGCAGCGAGAATATCCGGGAGATGACCTCTGAACGGTTGTCGGAGCTGGTGCTCGGCCGCGGGCTGCAGTTGTTCCGGCGTGATCGGGGCCGCACCGCGCAGGACGGCGACAGCCTGCGTGTCAGCGGCGTGGTGGCTCCCAAGGTGCGAGTGGACTCCTTCTCGATCGCCCGCGGCGAGGTGGTGGGCTTCGCCGGCCTGCTTGGTTCCGGCGCCAAGGAGTTTGCCCAGACCCTGTTCGGCCTCAATCCGGCCAGCGCCGGTCGGCTGCATGTCGACGCCGGCGGCGGCGATGGACGGCTGCCCGGCACGCCGGCGGACGCGCTGGAGCGCGGCATCGCCTACCTGTCCGACGACCGGCGCCGCGACGGCGTGGTCGGGCTGCTGAGCATCGGCAGCAACATTTCATTGTCCAGCCTTCCCTTGCTGTCCCGGTTCGGCTTCGTCCGCCGGCAGGCGGAGCGGAGCATGATCGGGCGCTATTTCCGCGAGCTGGGTGTCAAGGCGCCGAGCGCGGCGGCGGCGGTGGACACGCTGAGCGGCGGCAACCAGCAGAAGGTGTGCCTCGCGCGCCTGCTGGCGACGGGCCCAAAGCTGCTGATCCTGGACGAGCCGACCCGCGGCATCGACGTCGGCGTGAAGGAAGACGTGCACCGCACCGTGGACGCGCTGACCGCGCAGGGCCTCAGCGTCATCGTTGTCACCACCGACCTGGACGAGATGGCGCGCGTCACCGACCGCGTGTGCGTGTTCTCCGAGGGTAGGATCGTGGAAACCCTGCACGGCGACGCCATCACCACCGACCGCCTGCGGCAGGCCGCCTTCAGCGCTCCCGCTGCCGAGGAGAACCGGACATGACCGACACGCCCATGACCCGGGTCCAGCCGCTCGACCAGGGCAGCACCCTGTCGCAGCAGAACTCCTCGCTGCCCGCCGCCACCGCCGACGCCCGGCCCGGCGACCAGCACGACGTCCTGCGCTGGGTGCTGCAGAACGTGGTGTGGTTCTGGCTGATCGGGCTGGTGGTCATCTTCGGGCTGCTGAACACGTTCTTCTTCAGCATCGCCAACCTGCAGAACATCCTGATCCAGGCGACCGTGCTCGGCATGCTGGCGCTGGCGGTGTCGCTGCCGCTGCTGATCGCCGAGATCGACCTGTCGATCGCCAGCAACCTCGGCTTTTCCTCCGTGGTGGGTGCGATGCTGATCAGCGGCGCCCATTTCCCGTGGTGGCTCGGCATGCTGGTGGGCGTGGGCGTCGGCACGCTGATCGGCTTCTTCAACGGCGTGTGCATCACCTGGCTGCGCATGGTGTCGCTGATCGAGACGCTGGCGATGATGATCATCCTGCAGGGCGCGCTGCTGGCGATCACGCACGGCAACACCATCACCGACCTGCCGGCCGGGTTCTTCTGGATCGGCCAGACCACCGTGCTGGGCTGGCCGCTGCTGCCGGTGATCTTCGTGGTGGCCCTGGGCGGGATGATGACGTTTCTGCGCCTCACCGTACCCGGGCGGAGCGTCTACGCGGTAGGCGGCAACCCGCTGGCGGCAGCCAGTGCCGGCATCCGCGTGCGCCGGATCAAGATCCTGGCCTTCACCGCATCGGGGTTCCTGTCCTCGGTTGGCGGCTACCTGCTCGCGTCCTGGCAGATGGCGATCACCTCCAACCAGGGCTCGGGCTTCCTGCTCTACGCGATCGCGGCGCCGATCATCGGCGGGGTCAGCGTGTTCGGCGGCCGTGGCCACGTGTTGGGCATCCTGGGCGGCGTGCTGCTGCTGACCGTGATCCATGTGGGGCTGTCGATCGTCAACGTGCCCTCCTTCTACGTCGACATGATCGGCGGCTTCGCGATCTTCATCGCCGTCGCGACGGATGCGCTTCGCGTCCGCATGTCCTCGACGCGCTGATCGCCTGATCGGAGAACATCCTTGAACGCTTCCGACATCCTTCCTGCCGACCATCCGGACGCGACCCTGGTTGGGCGCTTGTTCGACCCTGGCGTCGGCGG
This sequence comes from uncultured Acetobacteraceae bacterium, assembly GCA_964236745.1. Taxonomy (GTDB): domain Bacteria; phylum Pseudomonadota; class Alphaproteobacteria; order Acetobacterales; family Acetobacteraceae; genus Lichenicola. The sequence goes on along the minus strand of CAXSHC010000212.1, from coordinate 1,735 downwards.
TCCCTGCCTGGTGCAGCTGCGCGGCGACCGGCTGGTCGACGTCACCGTGGCCGGTCCCACCATGACCGACCTGCTGGAGCGGAACGATCCAGCCGGCGCCGTGCGCGACGCGTTGGGCGAAACCTCCTGGGCGGTCGAGGACGTGGTCGCGGACAGCCTGGAGCGTCGCACCGATCGACCGCATCTGCTGTCGCCCTGCGACCTGCAGGCGGTCAAGGCGTGCGGCGTGACCTTCGCCCGCTCCATGCTGGAGCGCGTGATCGAGGAGCGGGCCAAGGGCGATCCGGCCCAGGCGCGGGCGATCCGGGCGGAAGTGGACCAGGCGGTGGGCGGTGCGCTGGCAAGCGTGCAGGCCGGATCGGCGGAAGCAGCCCGCGTGAAGCAGGTGCTGATCGAGCGCGGCTACTGGTCGCAATACCTCGAGGTCGGGATCGGCCCGGACGCGGAAGTGTTCACCAAGGCTCCGGTGTTGTCATCGGTGGGCCTGGGGGCCGAGGTCGGCGTGCTGCGGGCGTCGAGCTGGAACAACCCGGAGCCGGAAGCGGTGCTGGCGGTGAACAGTCGCGGCGACGTGCGAGGCGTGACGCTCGGCAACGACGTCAACCTGCGCGACATCGAGGGCCGCAGCGCGCTGCTGCTCGGCAAGGCCAAGGACAACAACGCGTCCTGCGCGGTCGGCCCGTTCATCCGCTTGTTCGACGGCAGCTTCGGCATCGACGACGTGCGCCGGCTGGAGATCACCCTGACCGTCACGGGCGATGCCGATGCCTACGTGCTCAACGGGACCAGCTCGATGAAGGAGATCAGCCGCGACCCGCTGAACCTGGTGCAGCAGGCGATGGGGCGGCACCACCAGTATCCGGACGGCATGATGCTGTTCCTCGGCACGCTGTTCGCGCCGACCCAGGACCGCGAGGTGGCGGGACAGGGCTTCACCCACAAGCAGGGCGACCGGGTCGAGATCATGGCCCCTGCCCTCGGCCGGCTGGTCAACACGGTGACGTATTCCGACGAGGCGCCGGGCTGGAGCTTCGGCATCAACGCGCTGATGCGCAACCTGGCCGGGCGCGGCCTGCTCGGCGCGCGATGAGCGGCCCCGCCAGCAGCGAGCCGAAGCGGGTCGTCGTCACCGACCTGCGGTTCGAGGGCCTGCTGAACGAGCGCGCGGCCGCCGAGCGGTTCGGCGCCTCGTTCCACGAGTTCGACTGCCAGGACGCGTCGGAGGTGGTGGAAGCGCTGCGCGACGCCGACATCGCCTTCGTCAACCTGGTGACGGTGACGGAACAAGCGCTGGCCGGCATGCGGCCGGGGGCGCTGGTGGTGCGCTACGGCATCGGCGTCGACAATGTCGATTTGTTTGCGGCGCGGCGGCTCGGCATCCGGGTTGCCAACGTGCCTGACTACGGTAGCGACACCGTGGCCGATCACGCGTCCGCTTCCATGCTGGCGCTGCTGCGCCGGCTGCCGATGTTCGACGCGGCGATCCGCGCCGAGGGCTGGATCAACCCCGACCGCGTCCGGCCTCTCCCCTCCCTGATGTCCTCCACCGTGGGACTGGTCGGCGTGGGCCGGATCGGCCTGCTGGTGGCGCGCCGGCTGCAGGCGTTCGGGATCCGCATCCTGGCCAGCGACCCGTTCGCCGATCCGGGACGGCTGCGCGACGCTGCGATCGAGCCGGTGGCGCTCGACGCGCTGCTCGCGGAAGCGCACGGCATCTCGCTGCATCTTCCGGCCA
>CAXSHC010000211.1:0-5773 GCA_964236745.1 uncultured Acetobacteraceae bacterium | reverse complement strand
CGAGTGCTACCGCCAGGCCGCGCCATTGTCGGCGCAGCCAGCCGCGCGGCAGCCGGATCGCGGATGCCAGCACGGCGATCGCCAGCGTCACCCGGGCCGCCTCGCGGAACACCGCCCGAGCGGCCGGATCGTGCCCGGGATCGATCCGGATCAAGCCGAGCACCACCGGCCCGAGCAGGATACCGGCGATCGCGCAGACCAGCGGCTCGGACATCCAAAGCTTGGAGTTGACCAGCCCGGAGGTCGCCCCCAGCAGCAGCAGCAGGAGGGTGATGAAGAAGGCGAGCAGCCAGGGATCCGGGATCATCATGGGCCCTGGTAACGCGGATCGGCATCGGGCAGCCATCGCGGCAGCCGGAACATCCGCGGCAGGCGCGCATCTGGCACCTTCCCGGCACAACCGCTCCCCAACCCCTGCGGTTCAGGAAGCACAACATGATCACGATCCCTTCCCTGCCCCCGAGGCAGGACCGATGAACCTCGACCTGAACGCGTTGCGCGGCATGGTGGCGGCCTTCGCCGCGCGCCTACCTCTACCTGGTTATCGCGGTGCTGGTTTATGCGGCCTTCCACGTCGCGACCCGGCTGTCGCGCCGGCTGATCCACCGCGTGACCGAAAGCCGGCGCAAGCACCGCAACGTGGGGCTGGTGCTGGGTCGCCTCACCAAAGGCGGGCTGATGTTGATGGGCGTGCTGGTGGCGCTGGTGATTGCCATTCCGTCGTTCAAGCCGGCGCAGCTGATCCAGATCCTGGGCATCAGCGGCGTCGCCATCGGGTTCGCCTTTCGCGACATCCTGCAGAACTTCCTGGCGGGCATCCTGATCCTGCTCACCGAGCCGTTCCGCATCGACGACCAGATCATCGTCGGCGGCTACGAGGGAACGGTGGAGGAGATCCTGACCCGCGCCACCTCCATCCGCACCTATGACGGGCGCCGGGTGATGATCCCCAACTCGACCTTGTTCACCGAGTCGGTGACGGTGAACACCGCGTTCGCGACGCGCCGGCTGCAGTATGACGTCGGCATCGGCTACAGTGACGACATCGTCCGGCCCGCAAGGTCATCATCGGGGCTCTGCGCAGCGTGCACGGGGTGATGGCGGACCCGGCGCCGGAAGCGCTGGTGGTGGATCTGGCCGGCAGCAGCGTCAACATCCGGGCCCGATGGTGGATCAACCCGCCCCGTCGCATCGACGTGGCGGCCAGCCTCGACCAGGCGCTGGAAGCGATCAAGAACGCCCTGACGGAAGGCATCGACCTGCCGTTCCCGACGCGGCAGGTGCTGTTCCACGACCAAGGTGACGGACGGCGATCGCGCCCGGCAGCGCGAAGGCTGGCCCGCAGGCCGGGGCGAGGTGCCGGACCCGCAGTCGATCGCAGAAGCGTTGCTGCGCAGGCCTGGACGCGACGCCAGCTAGACGCGTTCGGCAAGGGCGCCGGCCGGGCCGGATCGCCGGACGGCGACGAAGAAGGCATGGCGTTTGCGCAGGTCGTTCAGGTCGTCGGGGGTGGGCACGTCGCGCTCGGCGTCACCCAGCACCAGGTCGGCGTGACGCTGCAGCACCGCCACGCGCGACGGGTCGCGCTCGCAGCCGAGCGCCGCCGCCAGCACCTCCAGCATCCGCATCAGCACGGCGGTGCTGCCGGCCGCGTTCTGCCGGATCAGGTGGAACATGGCGTCGGTCAACCCGTCATAGTCGATCCTCGGCACCACCACGACCGGCTGGCCGCCGCGCAGCGTGACGCCAGTCGGAAGGTGGCGCGGCGCCAGGTCGCACAACGCGGCGCCGAGCCGGTCCAGCACGCTTATCGTCGTATGCGGATCGTTGATGCCGGGCGAAAGCGCCCGCACCGCCACCTCGACCAGCTGGCGCACCGCGAACTCCAGGTCGGCGGAGCTGACACGCTGCGATCCCAGCGCGGTGGCGTCGCGGATCGCCGCGTTTGCCATCGGGGTTCCCGGGCGGATCAGCGCCACCGGCGTGCCGGGAAACACGTAGTCTCCCGGGCGCACCAGAAGCCGGATCGTGGTGCCGTGCTCTTCCGCCCAGTTCGCCAGCCCGTCCTCGTCCAGCTGCTGCAGGTATCCGCGCCGGGGATCGACTACCTGCACGCCATCGTGCCAGTCGGCGGCGAGGGGCGGCTGGGGCTGAGCTTCCTCGCTGGTCAGCCGCTGGATGGCGGCGTGGACATCCTCGGCCACCAGCTCGATCACCCGGTCCACGTTGATGCGGCCGGCCATGTGGCCGACAAAGAACACCAGCGTGCCTACGCATACGAAGGCAAGCGCGATCCCCACGCTGAGCGAAAGGTGCGGAACGAAGTCGCCCTCGTCGTGGGTGCGTACGCTGCGCAGCACCATCAGCGCGTAGGAAAAGGTGCCAAGAAAGGCACCCAGGGTGAACTGGTTGCCGCGGTCGCGGGTGAAGTTGCGCAGCAGCCGGGGTCCCATCTGCCCGGCGGCGAGCGACAACGAGGCGATGGTGATGGAGAACACGGTGCCGGCGACACCGATAGTCGAGGACGCGACCGCGCCGAGCAGGGTGCGGGCGCCGGTGCCGCCGCCGTTGTAAAGCCAGGGGCTCTCGATCAGCCATTGCGGCACCGCCCCGCTGCGGTCGACCGAGACCAGGCCCACGGCACTCAGCACGCCGGCCAGCACCATCAAGCCGGGCAGCAGCCAGAACGTTTCGCCCAGCGCGCTGAGCAGCTTTCGGAAGCGGGCGCGCATCAAAGGTCCTGTCCGGGATCGGCGCCGTCGGGCGCCGCGATCGTTGGCACGCCCTGCCGTCGCGTGTCCATCCGGCCACGCCGCGACTTGCTCCGCGGCACACATTGCCTGATCGCGCTTGGTCGCGGCCGGTGGCGCGATGCCAGGGCGGGACGATTTCCGAAGGGTTGTCCTGGGTCGGTAGGATCTCCCAGCCGTGGTGCCGGATGCCGTCAACCAGGAACTCCGCCCCGCCATCGATCGCTTTGCGGCTTTGACGAAGGACGACGTGATGCCTCCAGCGTGGCTGCAGACCCTGGCCGTGATCTATGTTCCCCTGGCGATCGCGAGTGCCCTGCTGGTGTTGGCCGACATCTTCATCCTTGGCAGGCGCCAGCACATGGCGATCATGGACGCGGTATGGCCGCTGACCATGCTCTACTGGGGCCTGGTCGGGCTCGTGTTCTACCTTTGGTTCGGACGTGGCATGAAGCAGCCCGCTTCCCACGCGCACGATGCCCATCACGGCATGGGCGGCGACAAGCCGATGTGGCAGGCGACCTTTAACGGGGCTACGCATTGCGGCGCAGGCTGTGCCCTCGGCGACTTCCTGGGCGACTGGCTCGCCTTCGCGATCGGCTTCACCCTGTTCGGGTCCGTACTAGGTGGCAAATACCTTTTCGCGTTTCTGCTGGCCTACCTGTTTGGCATCGTGTTCCAGTTCTTCTCGGTCGCGCCGATGAAGGGCCTTGGCCTGCGTGACGGACTGGTGGCGGCGATCAAGGTCGATACGTTGTCGCTGCTCGCCTACGAGGTCGGCATGTTCGCCTGGATGGGTTTCCGCGCCTGGCTCTACCCTGATCTGCAGCCGACCTCGTGGAGCTACTGGCTGATGATGCAGGTGGCGATGGTGCTGGGCTTTGCCACGACCTTTCCGGTCAACTGGTGGCTGATCAGGCGGCACGAAGGAGAAGATGTAGCCGTTCGACGGAGCCGGATGGCTGCCGCGGCGGTTTTGTTTCCCCAAACTGAGGCGGCACGACGACACGCACGCCGAGATGCGAAACCAGCCACCGGCGTTGCCGGAAGGCTGGCCAGCGATGCGTCGTGCTTGCCAACGGGCGCGTCGTGGTCCGCGACGGCATCCCGGTTCTGCTCGCATCAGCGCTGGCGAGGAATGGCGATCATCCTGGCAGCCGCGGCGGCAGATCCCGCTGTGTCAGGCGCTTAAAACGATGTTCATCCCTGACAACGTTCTTATCGCGGGCTGCCGTTCCAGGAATCGATCGCGCTTAGCCGGGGTCGCGCCCGGCGCGTGATGGTGGCCGGATCGCGGCCGGGTGGACCGGCGTGGGAGTTCCGGGGAGACGGTTCTACCCGGGGCGATGCCGCACTAGATAGGGAGGGATGTCCGATGCCCCCCTGCCCGCTCCCGTTCCGGCCCTGATCGCCGGCTATGGCAGGGTTTCGCTGCTGACGCCGGATGGGGAGCTGCTCGAGCTGGAGCGGGCGGAAGCGGTGGCGATGCTGCGGGAGATGCCGCCGCCGCTGGTGGTGCATGGGCCGTCCAGCGCAAGGCGGCTGGGGCTGCGGCAGATCGTGGCATATGACCTGCTGGAGCTGTTCGCGTTCGTGATGCCGGCGCGGGCGGCGGCGCCGACGCCACGAGGGTTGGCGCTGGCGCTGGGGATCGAGCCAGGGGCGATCGGCACGGTGGATGCAAGCCTGCTGCCGGAGTTGGCGGCGATGCTGCTGGAGCGGGCGGAGCAGCTCGCGCACACGCCGTCCGGGGCGGAGATGGCGGCGCTGGCGCTGGGGATGCGCAAGGCCGGGTGGAGCTGGGGGGCGCCGCTGTGCGACCGGCTCGGGGTCGGGGCGATGCTGGCGCCGGAAGCGATGCAGCCGGTGGACGCCCTGCGGGTGTGGCGGCGGCTGCCGAAATGGGAGGACACGGCAGCGCGTCCGGCGCCGGCGCAGCACGCGGTGGCGCCGGCCGAGGCGCGGGCGCGGCTGGCGACGCTGCTCGGCCGCGACGCGGAGCAGCGGGTGGGCCAGGCGGACTATGCCGACGCGGCAGCGGCGGCATTCGCGCCGCGGCTGGTGCGGGGCGATCCGCTTCTGGTGTTGGCGGAGGCCGGCACCGGCACCGGCAAGACGCTGGGCTACGTAGCGCCGGCCAGCCTGTGGGCGGAGCGCAACGGCGGTACGGTGTGGATCAGCACCTATACCCGGCACCTGCAGCGGCAGATCGAGGCCGAGCTGGGTCGGCTGCATCCCGATCCGGCGGCGCGCCGGCGGCACGTGGTGCTGCGCAAGGGGCGGGAAAACTACCTGTGCCTGCTGAACCTGGAGGAAGCAGTGAATGCGGCCGCGTCCCGCAGCGGGGATGGGAGCGGGAACGTCGTGCCGTTGTCGCTGCTGGTGCGCTGGGCGTCGGCCACCGCGGATGGCGACGTGCTGGGCGGCGACCTGCCGGGCTGGTTCGGCGAGCTGTTCGGCGCGGGCGCCGCGTCCGGGCTCGCGGACCGGCGGGGGGAATGCATCCACGGGGCCTGCTCGCACTACATGCGCTGCTTCATCGAGCACGGCATCAGGCGCGCGCGGGACGCAGACCTGGTGGTGGCAAACCACGCGCTGGTGATGACGCAGGCCGCCTGGCATGGGCAGTTCGGCGCGGGGGCGGACGAGGACAGCGTGCCGACTCGCTACGTGTTCGACGAGGGGCACCACCTGCTGGAAGCGGCCGACGGGGCGTTCTCGGCGGAGCTGTCCGGGCTGGAAGCGGCGGAGCTGCGGCGCTGGCTGCTGGGCGCGGAAGGCAGCCGGTCACGCGCGCGGGGCCTGCGTCGCCGGCTGGACGAGCTGGTGGCGGGGCAGCCGGCGCTGGAAACGCCGCTCGACGCGGCGCTGCTGGCGGCACGCGCGCTGCCGGCGCCGGGATGGTCGCAGCGGCTGGGGGAGGACGAGGCGCTGCCGTTGGCGGTGGCGGCGGGTGGCGGCGATGCGGTGCCGGAAAACCCGACCGAGGCGCTGCTGCGGCTGCTGCGGCGGCAGGTGATGGC
>CAXSHC010000210.1:0-5776 GCA_964236745.1 uncultured Acetobacteraceae bacterium | reverse complement strand
CGGAGCCGCTCCTCGGTCAGCGCCGGGTGGATGCTCCACGGCAGCACGTCGGCCGGCACCGGGATCGGCTGAACTGGGTGCGGATCGTCCGGAAGTGTCACGATCCCGAGCCTAGCATGCCGGGCGGCGGCGGCGACAAGCGCCATCGCCGAACCGCCGCTCGCGAACGGCGTTCACGATCCCTACCCGTTCAGGAGCCGCCACGCCATGTCCGTGTTCCCGTTGCAGCCGTCGACCGATGCACCCGACATCGACCTGGCACCGGACCAGGCACCAACCGTTGTGCCGCCGGAAACCGCGGCCGACGGGTCGCCGGCGCGCCGTCCGGGCGATCCCGACCCGGCACCGGTGGATGACGGGGCACCCATCTTCTCGACCGACCCGCTCCGCTAGCGCCCCGGGGGCGCCGCCGCCGCCGAAGCCCTTTTTGCGGCGCTCGCCGGCGGGCCGACATTGGCTTGGCTGGACAGTGCCGCCCCGGCAGATGGGCGCAGCCGCTGCAGCTAACTGTGCGTGCAACCATTCCAGCCGCTGCACGCACGTGACCGTCGTGTGATCGTGGACGGGCGCACGGCGCGGGCGACCTGCTTGATGCGGTGGAAGCGGAGTTGGCAGGGCGACCGGCTGTCGACCCCGCCGGTGGTGAACGACGTCTTGCCCAGTATCCGGCGCACGCTGCTGTGGAGGCATCGCTCCCACCGGACGCGCTGTTCGGGGCGGAAGCGGTGTTCCTGAGCAACAGCCTCGGCCTGCGTGCGGTCGCGACGCTCGACGACCTGGTGGCCGGGCTCAATCGCCGAACCCGCTGACCGTACGTCGCGATCGTTCCGGCCACGCTTGAACTGCACGGTTCGATCGGGCAGGCAGGGGGCACCGACGGTCGCCCAAGGACCCCAGCGCGATGCCACGAAACCCCATGGCCCCGGCCCGCCGCATGTCGCGGCTGCTCCTGCTGCTTCCGTTCGCGGGGCTGCTCTGGGTGCCGTTCTACGACCGCCCCGGCCCGGTCCTGCTCGGGTTCCCGTTCTTCTACTGGTACCAGCTGGCCTGGGTGCCGGTCACGGCCGGGCTGGTCTGGCTGGTGTGGCGGCTGGAACGTTCATGAACACCGTTCACGATGGCGCAGCCGGCCCGGGTGCCGCCGGCATCGCCGTGTTCGTGCTGCTGTTCGCGTCCACCATCCTGCTCGGCGCTTCCGCCGGCTGGCGGCGCGGCCGCACCGGCCGGGCGGCGGCCGACAGCACCGAGGAATGGGGGCTGGGCGGGCGCTCGTTCGGCACCTGGATCACCTGGTTCCTGGTCGGCGGCGACTTCTACACCGCCTACACGGTGATCGCGGTGCCGGCGCTGGTGTATGCCACCGGCGCCTACGGCTTCTTCGCCCTGCCCTACACCATCATCGTTTACCCGTTCGTGTATGCGGTGATGCCGCGGCTGTGGCAGATCGCCAGGGAGGGCGGCCACGCCACCGCCGCCGACATCGTCCGCGCTCGCTACAATAGCCGCATCCTGGAACGCGCGGTGGCCGCCACCGGGCTGCTGGCGATCCTGCCCTACATCGCGCTGCAGCTGGTCGGCATGCGCACGGTGCTGCAGGCACTCGGGCTGCCGGGCGAGGCGCCGCTGGTGGTAGCCTTCGTCCTGCTCGCCGCCTACACTTGGCTTGGCGGCCTGCACGCGCCCGCGGTTACGGCGTTCCTCAAGGACGTCATGATCTATGTCGCGGTGATCGCCGCGGTCACGGTGATCCCGCGCCATCTCGGCGGCTACGGCGCGGTGTTCGCGAGTGCCGGCCTGCACATGAAGCCGGCGCCGCCCGGCCACGTGCTGGGGATGGGGCAGTCGGTGCCTTACGCGACCCTGGCGCTGAGCTCGGCCCTGGCCGCCTTCCTGTATCCGCACACGCTGACCGGCGTGCTGGCGGCGCGCGATGCGGACACGATCCGGCGCAACGCGGTGATGCTGCCGGCCTACACCCTGCTGCTCGGGCTGATCGCGCTGCTCGGGCTGATGGCGCACGCGGCCGGCATCGCCACCACGCACCCAAACACGATCGTGCCGTCGCTGTTCCTGGCGATCTTTCCCGGCTGGTTCGCTGGCTTCTGCCTGGCCGCGATCGCGATCGGGGCACTGGTGCCGGCCGCGGTGATGGCGGTGGGGGCGTCCAACCTCCTGACCCGCAACCTGCTGCCGGCCGGCGCCCGAACCACGACGCGCGCGTCGCAGGTGGCGGCACTTCTGGTCAAGGTGGCAGCGCTCGGCTTCGTGCTGCTGCTGGACCCGGTGTTCGCCATCGACCTGCAGCTGCTGGGCGGCGTGTGGGTGCTGCAAACCCTGCCGGCGCTGGTGGGGGGGCTGCTGCCCCTGCGGCTGACGTCGACGGGGCTGCTGGCGGGCTGGGCGGCCGGCATGGCGGGCGGCAGCGTCATGGTGGTCGCGGACGGGCTGAAGCCGGTGCACGCGCTGCACCTGGGCGGCCTGCACCCGGTCGGCGTGTCCACCGCCCTGCTGGCGCTGGGGCTCAACCTTCTGGTGGCGCTGGCGGTGTCGCTTGTTCCGCAGGCGAGCCGGCCGCGCGCCCGATAAGGCGGTGGGCGCGGGTGCCGGGCCCGGTCGTCTTCTCCCCGGCGACACGGCAGCGTTTGCCGAAATTGCGGGCGAACCCGAAGATTCGATGGCATGCTTACAATTGTGCGGCTTTTTCCGCCGTGCCGATGCTGTTAAGTCACCGCCCGACGTGGCTGCGCCGCCGGGCCCCGGTTCGTGAACGCTCCGGCCAGCCCGACATCCCAGCCCGCCCGCCCAGGAAGGTCGATACGATGCCCTTGTTCGTGATCGAGATCGGCGACGAGCCGATCCTCGTGTTTCCCGAGGACACCCTGGCGCTGGCGCAGGAGGAAGCGGCCACCGGCAACGTGACCGAGGCGCTGCAGGAGTTCGAGCGCGACGGCGCGCCGTTGTGGGACGGCAAGGCGAAGCTGACGGTGCGCGAAGCCAGTGCGGAGGAGACGGCGCACTACGACGCCGGCTTCGCCGAGGCGATGGAAGACGGCGAGGTGTCCGATGAGGAGCGCGACGAGTTCGCGGTGTTCCTGATCGAGACGGATGACGCGGAGTGATGATGGGCATGGATGGAATGGAACTGGGCGGAATGGCGGGCGGCGTCGCGACAAAGCGTCCGCGCATGAGCTATCGCCAGGCAGCCCGGCTGATGATCAACAAGCACGGCCGCAACGCCCGCGCCTGGGCCCTGAAGCGCGCGGCCGAGCTTCGTGCCGCCGACGATCTCGAGGCGGCGGCGCTGTGGGTGAAGGTCAGCGAGGAAGTCGCGGTGCAGCAGGCGGAAGCGTCGCACGTGGCGTGACGCGACCAGAACCGTTGCGGCGCGTCACGCCTTTGGAACGGCGTGGCTGTCGGCGACGAAGTGGAAGAACCGGCCGCTGAAGGGCTTCAGCACCTCCAGGGTCAGGGCGTGCGACCGGGTCTTGATGTCCGACGACAGCGACTGGTCCAGCGCGTCCTGCGAGGCGAAGTCCATCTCCAGCACCATGACGATCGGGATGGCGCCGGGATCGGCGTGCAGCACGCGCTGTACCCGCACGTCGAGCACGTTGGGGAACGAACGCCAGATCGGCTCCAGTCGCGCCTTCACGTCGGCGAAGAACGCGTCCTCGCCGCCGTTCTCGATCGCGCCCTCATAGATCGCCACGCGCGTCAGCATCGCATCCGCTCCTATCCGTTCCCTGCGGACAGCGCGGCACGGGCCGGCGGGTTCAACCCCGCCTGCTGAACGACCAGTAAAGCGGCTTTCGGCCGGCGGCGAGCGCCTTGGCCTCGTAGCGTGTCGGCGGCCAGCCCTCGGGACGGTTCTCGGCCGGGGGCGGCGTGTGGAACAGGAACTGCGAGGATGGGGCCGCCATCACGTCCGCCACCCAGTTCTGGTAGGTCGGGTCGTCGCTGGCGACGCGCCACTCCGCACCCGGCCGCAGCGCATGTCCCAGCAAGGGGATCAGCTCAGGGTGCACGAAGCGGCGCTTGGCGTGGCGCGCCTTGGGCCAGGGATCGGGGAACAGGAGGAACAGCCGGTCGAGGCAGGCGGGCGGCAGGGCGCGCAGCAAGGTGCGGGCGTCGTCGTCCCACAGCCGCAGCCCGGGCGGCAGCGATGCGGTGTCTTCCTCGCCCTCGGGCACCAGCCGGCCCAGCAGGGAGCACAGCCCGTTCTCGAACACCTCGCAGGCGATCAGCCCGATCGACGGATGCATGCGGTTTTGCGCCAGCGCGTGCTCGCCGCCGCCGAAGCCGACCTCCAGCCACAATGCAGCGGGCTCGATGCCGAAGCCTGTGGCCGGCTGTTCGGGCGTGGCGAAGCGCATGCGCGGCAGGGTCTGGTCGAGTAGGCGCTGCTGCCGCGGGCGCAGCGGATGGCTGCGTTGCCGGCCATACAACCGGTCCGGCGGCGGCTTCACCGCCAAGGCGGAGCGCGCTCCTAGAAACGGTCGGAAAATGCACCAGGCCGAGCGAGAATGCCGACGTGGTTGTCGCGGATCCGGAGCGGAGCGGCCGTCGGACCGCAAGCACCGGAAGCCGCTAGAACCGCATCGGATCGCCGGCCTAGGGGCATTTAACGACCGTTTCTAACGGTTGAAGGCTTGGCGCAGGGTGTCCACCAGGTCGGTCTTCTCCCAGGTGAAGTCGTCGCGCCCGGCATCCGGGCTACGGCCGAAATGGCCATATGCGGAGGTGGCGGCATAGATCGGGCGGTTCAGGCGCAGGTGGCGGCGTATGCCGCGCGGCGTCAGGTCCACCACCTCGCGCAGCACGCGGCCGAGGCGGTCCTCGTCCACGTCATGGCCCGAGTTGTCGAGGTCGACATACACCGACAGCGGGTGCGCCACGCCGATGGCGTAGGAGATCTGCAGGGTGCAGCGGTCGGCGAGGCCGGCAGCAACAATGTTCTTGGCCAGGTAGCGGCACACATAGGCGGCCGAGCGGTCCACCTTGGTCGGGTCCTTGCCCGAGAACGCGCCGCCACCGTGCGGGGCGGCACCGCCATAGGTGTCGACGATGATCTTGCGCCCGGTGAGGCCGCAATCGCCGTCCGGGCCGCCGATCACGAAGATGCCGGTCGGGTTGACGTAGAACTCGTCCTCCGGAACCTCCCACCCCTCGGGCAGCACCTCGGCAACGATACCGCGCAGGGCGTCGCGTATCTCGCCCTGCGGCTTGTCCTCGTCGTGCTGGGTGGAAATCACCACGGAGGTGGCGCCGACTGGGCGGCCGTCGACGTAGCGCAGCGTCACCTGGCTCTTGGCATCGGGCTGCAACCCGTGCCCGCGCGGGTCGCCACTCTTCCGGAGCTCGTTCATGCGGCGCAGGATGCCGTGCGCGTAGTGGATGGGAGCCGGCATCAGCGTTTCGGTTTCACGGTTGGCGAAGCCGAACATGATGCCCTGGTCGCCGGCGCCTTCCTCCTTGTTGCCGGTGCTGTCGACGCCGACCGCGATGTCGGCGGACTGCTCGTGGAGGTAGTACTGCACCTCGGCGTTCTTCCAGGAAAAGCCGCTCTGGTCGTAGCCGATGTCGCGCACCGCGCCCCGCGCGGCGTCCACCAGCAGTTCCCTTGTCACCGAGGCGGGGCCGCGCACTTCGCCCGCCAGCACGATGCGGTTGGTGGTCACCAGCGTTTCGCAGGCGACGCGCGCCTCGGGGTCGGCCTGGAGGAAGCAGTCCAGCACCGTGTCGCTGATGCGGTCGGCGACCTTGTCGGGATGGCCTT
>CAXSHC010000209.1:1132-5799 GCA_964236745.1 uncultured Acetobacteraceae bacterium | reverse complement strand
CACGGCGCGCCACCGGGTCCTGGCTCGTGGTAAGCCGGTCCGCGGTCAGAAGGGCAGGCGACAGGATGCCGCGCAGATCGTGACGCATCTCTCCCGCCGCCTTCACCAGCCGGGCACTGGCTTGCTCGGCCGCCGCGGCGCGGGCCTCGATCCCGCGCCGGGCGGCGAGCCCGGCGGCGTCGCCGCGTCCGAGCGCCAGGCCGGCAGCCAGGGCGACGATGGCCGGCGCCACCACCCGCACCAACTGCGGCACCCCATCGGGCAAGACGGCAAGTGATGCCAGGAGTACCAGCCCAGCCGGGAGGATCGAGCGGAGAATTGGGTGCGAGCGGAACATATGTTGCGCAGCATCAACCGATCCTGCTCGCGGCTCAAGCCATTCCTGAGACGATATGGTCACCCGGTTGACGGTCCGGCCCTGCGGCGCTTATAAGCCGCCGCTCCGGAGGCGGCCGCGTGCGACGCTGCGCCGTTTTCGCTCGTCCACAGCCTCGACCGGTCCGCCGCTTCCCGCGCCGGGCCACCCGACCAGGAGGATGCCCCGCGTGAAGCGCACCTATCAACCGTCCAAGCTGGTCCGCAAGCGGCGCCATGGCTTCCGCACCCGCATGGCGACCGTGGGTGGCCGCAACGTGCTGTCCAGCCGCCGCGCCAAGGGCCGCAAGCGTCTTTCCGCCTGAGGGCGTCGTCCGGCCGGTTGGGTCGGGCGCAGGAAAGGGTGCCGCCATGGCGTCTTCCCTGATCCGGCTCAAGCGTCGCGCGGAATTCCTTCGCGTCGCCGCCAAGGGTGCCAAGGCGCCGATGCCGGGACTGGTGCTTCAGGCCTTGCCGCGCAACGACGACGCGCCGGCGCGGCTCGGCTTTACCGTGACCAAGAAGGTCGGCAACGCGGTGGTGCGCAACCGCACCAAGCGCCGGTTGCGCGAGGCCGCGCGCCTGGTCTTGCGCGACCAGGCGACGCGCGGTACCGCCCTGGCCGGCGTCGACCTGGTGCTGATCGGCCGCGACGGCACCCGGTCCCGCCCGTTTCCGGCACTTCTCGACGACGTTCGCCGAGCGTTGAAGCGCGCCGGCGTGCCCCTTGCCGATCGCCGCACGCCGTGATCGCGCTCATCGCCTGTGTCGTCCGCGCCGGACTGCGCCTCCTTATCCGCACCTACCAGCTCGTGCTGCGACCGGTGCTGGGCCCGAACTGCCGGTTCTCGCCGTCCTGCAGCGACTACGCGCTCCAGGCGCTCGACCGGCACGGTGTCGTGCGCGGCACCGGGCTGGCGGCCTTGCGCATCCTGCGCTGCAATCCGTGGCATCCGGGCGGCCACGACCCGGTTCCGCTGGCGCGATGCGCCTGCACGGCCCGGTTCCCCTTGCAAACCTGATCGAGATCGGCCTTTCCGCTGATGGACAACAAGCGCCTTTTCCTCGCGTTCGCGATCTCGCTCGCGATCATCCTCGGCTTCGAGTGGCTGATGCCCACGCAGAACCGGGTGCACCAGCAGGAAGCGCATAGCACGCAGGCCACGCCGGCGGCCGACGCGCCGCGTCCGGTGGCCGAGCTGGCGCCGCCCGGCACCCAGCCGGCGCCGATCTCCCCGCCTTCATCCGATAAGCGCCTGCCGATCACGGCGCCACGCATGCACGGCTCCATCGACCTGGTCGGCGCCCGCCTCGACGACCTGCTCCTGACCGATTACCGGGAAACCCTGAAGCCGGGCAGCCCGGAGGTTCGCGTGCTGGAACCGCAGGACCAGAAGCAGCCCAACATCGTCCAGCTCGGTTGGAGTGCCGTCGGCAGCGACGTGAAGGTGCCGGGCAGCGCCACCGTGTGGACCGCGGACCAGCCAAGCCTCACGCCTGCCCACCCCGTCACCTTGTCCTGGGACAACGGCGCCGGCCTCCTGTTCCAGATCGTGCTGTCGGTGGACCGCGACTTCATGTTCACCGCCGAGCAGCGGGTGCGCAACACGACTGGGCAGCCGGTGCCGCTGTATCCCTGGTCGCGGGTCAGCCGCTCCTACACCCCGCAAGTGACCGGCGGCTATCTGGTGCACGAGGGTCCGATCGCGGTGATCGGCGGCCGGCTGGAGGAGATGTCCTACAGCAGCCTCAAAAGTCACGCGGCTGAGAGCAGCGGCGCCGGCTGGTCGGCGGTGCAGGCGGCGGGCCCCGAGGGCGGCTGGGGCGGCATCACCGACAAGTACTGGCTCACCGCGATCCTGCCCGACCGCGACCACCCGATGACCGGCAGCTACCGCTACGAGCCCAACGCCGGCGCCGGGGTGTACCAGGTCGACTTCATCGCGCAGGCAGCACTTCCCGTTCCCGCCGGCGGCACGCTCGACACCGTCAGCCACGTATTCGCCGGCGCCAAGGAGGTGCACCTGCTGGAAGCCTATCAGTCGAGGCTGCACGCCACCGACTTCTGGAAGGCGGTGGATTTCGGCTGGTTCGCGTTCCTGACCAAGCCGATCTTCTACGTGCTGGACTGGCTCAACACGGCACTCGGCAATTTTGGGCTGGCGCTGCTGGCCTTCACCCTGATCGTCAAGACGCTGTTCTTCCCGCTGGCGATCAAGCAGTTCCGCTCCATGGCCAAGATGAAGCTGCTGGCACCGAAGATGCAGGCGGTGCGCGAGCGCCACAAGGGCGACGCGGTGGCGATGAACACCGAGATGATGCAGCTGTACAAGCAGGAAGGCGCCAACCCGGCCGCCGGCTGCCTGCCGATGCTGGTGCAGGTGCCGGTGTTCTGGTGCCTGTACAAGGACCTGGTGGTCACCATCGAGATGCGGCATGCGCCGTTCTTCGGCTGGATACGCGACCTGTCCGAGCCCGATCCCACCAACGTGTTCAACCTGTTCGGACTGATCCCATTCGACCCGTCGGCGCTAAGCCCGTTCCTGCATCTCGGCGTGTGGCCGATGGTGCTGGGTGGCACCATGCTGCTGATGCAGCGGATGAACCCGCCGCCGGCCGACCCGGCGCAGGCGCGGCTGTTCCAGATCATGCCGCTGATCTTCATGTTCGTGCTGGCGCGGCAGCCGGCCGGGCTGGTGATCTACTATTGCTGGAACAACTTGCTCACGGTGACGCAGCAATGGCTGATCCAGCGCCGCACCCGCCTCGGCGGCGGCACGCGCCGGGTCAGCACGGTGCAGAACTGAGCCGCGCGGACGCCGGCGGCGGCTTCACCCCGCAGGCGCCGAACGCGGAGGAGCAGGCCGAGGCGATCGAGGTCGGCCGCCTGCTGTTCGCAGGTTCCTGCCGCTTCTTCCACGGCGCGCAGCGTATCGACCAGCTGCCGGAGCCGGAGCTTCCCGAGATTGCCTTCGCCGGCCGTTCCAACGTCGGCAAGTCCAGCCTGATCAACGCCCTGACCGGACACAAGGCGCTGGCCCGCGCGTCCTCCGAGCCCGGCCGCACCAGGCAGCTCAACTTCTTCGCCCTCGCCGACCGCCTGACCCTGGTCGACATGCCCGGCTACGGCTTCGCCAAGGCCAACCGCGAGGTGAAGGAGGACTGGCAGGGGATGATGTTCGACTTCCTGCGCGGTCGTCCGACGCTGCGCCGGGTGCTTCTGCTGCTGGACGCGCGGATCGAGCTCAAGGAGAACGACCGCGAGGCGATGGTCCTGTTGAACCGGGCGGCGGTGATCCTCCAGCTGGTGCTAACCAAGTGCGACGTGCCGAAGCCGGCCGCACTCGCCGCCAAGCGGGCCGAGGTGGAGGCGTTGGCCGGTACCTTCGCCGCGGCGCATCCGACGGTGCTCGCTACCAGCAGCGGCACGGGCGTCGGGATCCCGGAGCTGCGGGCCGCCTTGGCCGAGCTGGCGCTGTAGCCTTTTTTCCCCCTCCAACGCGTTGAAGGACCCGTGACGATGGACGACGACGCCCTCCGGAGTGCCAGCGAGCAGGCGGCCGTGCTGGCAAGCGCGCTGCCGTTCCTGCGCCGCTACGCCGGCGACACCATCGTGGTGAAGTATGGCGGCCACGCCATGGGCGACCCATCGCTGGCGGAAGCGTTCGGCCACGACATCGCGCTGCTCAAGCTGGTCGGCGTCAACCCGGTGGTTGTGCACGGCGGCGGTCCGCAGATCAACGCCATGCTGGACCGACTCGACATCAAGTCGGATTTTGTCGACGGTCTGCGCATCACCGATGCGGCCATGGTCGACGTGATCGAGATGGTCCTGTCCGGCTCGGTGAACAAGCAGGTGGCGGCCCTGATCAACCGGGCAGGGGCGCTCGCGGTCGGCATCTCCGGCAAGGACGGCAACCTCCTACGCGCCCGACGCCTGACGCGCACGGTGCGCGACCCGGACAGCCGCATCGAGCGCGTGCTGGACCTCGGCTTCGTCGGCGAGCCGGAACGGGTCGACACCCGCGTGCTCTATGCCCTGTCCGGCTCGGGCGTGATCCCGGTGATCGCACCGGTCGGCATCGGCGAGGACGGCCAGACCTACAACATCAACGCCGACACCGCGGCCGGTGCCGTCGCCGGCGCGCTGAACGCCACCCGGCTGCTGATGCTGACCGACGTGCCCGGCGTGCTGGACGCGGACAAGCGGTTGATCCCGGAGCTTTCCGCCGAGGAGGCGCGGGCAGGGATCTCCAGCGGCATGATCTCCGGCGGCATGATCCCCAAGGTCGAGACCTGCCTCCAGGCCGTGG
>CAXSHC010000209.1:0-1122 GCA_964236745.1 uncultured Acetobacteraceae bacterium | reverse complement strand
CTCGCGCCGCGGTGATCCTGGACGGCCGCGTGCCGCACGCCTGCCTGCTGGAGCTGTTCACTTCCGCCGGGCCGGGGACCCTGATCCGCGCCGCCTGACCGGCCGCCCGGTCGGCCGCCTGGTCGGGCGCCTCAGGGGGAGGCTCGCGACAGCATGCCGATCTGCCAGACCATCTCGCCACGGCCGAGCGGGCAGGCGCCATCGGCGCTGGCGCACAACAGGGCGTCCGGGGCGATGCCGGCGAGTTGCGACTGCAGCAGCACCGCCGCGCGCATCGAGTAGCCTGCCTTCCAAGCCAGGCTCACCAGCCCGCGCTGGCTGCGCAGTGCCACCGTGGCCGCGACCAGCTCCCGCGGCACCAGCGCCGAGGCCGCCAGCAGGGACATGGCGGCGGCATGGTCGCCACGACGCAGCGCGTCCAGAAAGGCGGGTTCTCCCTCGTCGGGGCGCTGGCCGCCCAGTGGTCGCTGCTCCAGGATCTGCTGGCGCAGCGACGCGCGGTCCATGGCGCCCAGCGGCAGGCGGCTGATCGCGCCGCTGAGCTGGGCGATGCAGGCATCCCGGCATAGCCTGTCGAAACGGTCTGCCGCACCCGGCGTCATCGCATCCAGCACCGCCTCGCGCAGCTCCGGCACGCCGGTGTCCAGCAGCCTGTGGAGGTCAAGGCTGCATCTGGTGCCGTCGAGCAACACGAGGGCGGTTCCGGCATCAAGGCTTCCGGCCAGTCCCAGCAACAGCTCGCCGAGCTCCGTCGTGTCCGCCTGGAGCCGCTCTTTGGTCGCCGGCGCGGCCATGTCGAGCCTGGTCCTGATCACCTCGGCGCGATGCCGTGCTATTCGTGCCTCGACTTGCGACGCCAGGAGCTCCGCGTGCTGCGTCACGTCCGCCTCGCTTGCCGAAGGGAGCAGCCGGCGCATCAACGGCAGCAGCACCTCCGCCGGGGATGGGGTTCGGGGATCGGTGGCGGTTGACGCCGCCAGGTGCCTGTCGCCCATGGCATCCGGCCTCGTTTCCGGGTCCTGCAGCGTGTCCGGCCGGTACGGGGTCACGTGCCTACTCCCTCGTTGTAGAAGTGCCAGCGGCCACCGCCTGCCAGCTTGATCGCCGCGAGTGCTGCATGCG
>CAXSHC010000208.1:0-5840 GCA_964236745.1 uncultured Acetobacteraceae bacterium | reverse complement strand
GTCCGATCTCGCGCGCCAGCACGATTTCGCCGCCCAACGCGTAGCGGACGCGCAGCGGGGCGCCGTGCCGGCGCGCCACGCCATCTCCTTCCTGTCCCAGCGAGTCGATCGCAAGCTCCAGCCTGGCCGGACCGGCGGAAGCCGGCGCCGGATCAGTCCGCATCGAGCGCGATGTCGGGATCGTCCTGCTCGGAGTAGGCCGGTTCCGAACGGCGGGCACGGGTCGGCAGCAGCATGAAGGCCGGGATCTCGCCGCCGAACCCGATCACCGCCGGCCCCAGATCGTCCGGACGATGACGCGGCTCGCGACGCGGCTCGGCCATCCGCTCCGGCATCCTGTCCGGCGCACGCTCGGCGCCGCGCTCGGAAGCGCGATCCGCTCGCCGCTCGGCCTGGGGACGGCGTTCGGCGCGCTCGGCACGTGGTGGCGGCGGCGCCTCGGCGCGAGCCTCCGGTTGCCGGTCTCGTGTCTTTTCCGGGCTGCGCGCGGGTTTCTCGCCGGTTCTCGCCGCCGGCCGCTCGGTGGTTCTGCCGCGCCCGCGCCCGCGTCGGCCACCTTCGGACCATGCGGCGGTAGCGATCCCTTCCACGCCCAGCAGCGGGATCGGGTGCCCGGTCAGCTTCTCGATCGCGTCCACGAAACCGCGATCATCCGGCGAAGCGATGGTGTAGGCGTGGCCGCTGTTTCCGGCGCGTCCGGTGCGGCCGATGCGGTGCACGTAGTCCTCGGCGTGGATCGGCACGTCGAAGTTGAACACGTGCGACAAGCCGCCGATGTCGATGCCGCGCGCCGCCACGTCCGAGCACACCAGCATCTGGATCTCGCCGCTCTTGAACTTCTCCAGGGTGGAGAAGCGTAGCGACTGCGCCAAGTCGCCATGCAGGGCCCCTGCGGAGAAGCCATGCTTGGTCAGCGACTTGTAGAGGATGTCGACGTCGCGCTTGCGGTTGCAGAAGATCAGGGCGTTCTGCACGTCCTCGGCGCGTATCAGCTTGCGCAGCGCCTTGCGCTTGTCGATCTCCTCGACCAGGGCCAGCCCGGCGACGATCAGCGGCGCCACCGAGGCGGCGCGGCTGACGGTAATCTCCTTCGGGTTCTGCAGGAACGCGTCGGCGAGGCGGCGGATCTCCGGCGCCATGGTGGCAGAGAAAAACAAGGTCTGCCGGTTTGGGGACAAAAGGGTGACGATGCGCTCGACGTCCGGGATGAACCCCATGTCGAGCATGCGATCGGCCTCGTCGATCACCAGCGTGCGTGTCTGGGTCATCAGCAGCCCGCCACGCTCGAACAGGTCGAGCAGCCGGCCCGGTGTCGCGATCAGCACGTCGACGCCCGCGTTCAGCGCCGCCTTCTGGTCGTTCATGCTTTCGCCGCCGATCAGCAACGCGTGGGTGAGCTTGGTGTACTTGCCGTACATCACGAAGTTCTCGGCCACCTGCAGCGCAAGCTCGCGCGTCGGTTCCAGGATCAGCGAGCGCGGCATGCGGGCGCGCGCCCGCGAACCGGACAGGATGTCGAGCAGTGGCAGGGTGAACGAGGCGGTCTTGCCCGTGCCCGTCTGCGCCACGCCCAGCACGTCGCGACCAGCCAGCACCACCGGGATCGCCTGCGCCTGGATCGGGGTCGGGTGGCGATAGCCCATCTCGGCCACCGCGCGCAGGATCGGCTCGGACAGACCAAGCTCGGTGAATGGCGGCAGCACCTCGGCCAGCGGCGTGGTGGCGGCTTCAGCCTCCGCTGCCGGATCGGTCGACGACACGGCACCGCCGACGTGCATGCCCAGGCCAGTCATGTCGAGCGACTCCGCCAGGGGCGTGTCGGGATCCGACGGTTCCTCCCGGCCCAGTTCCGGACGCTGCGGCGAAACCTCAGGCTCCGCCCGGACGTGCTCGTTGGACAGCCCGTCGGTCGGACCGGTCGTGCTGATGATGGTTTCGCTCAAAAACGTTCTCGACCCTGCTGGACTGCGGAACTCGGGATAATGCGCCGCGGCGATCGACCAGGTGCGGCGGTGGACGGCTCGACGGATCGCGTGATCGGATCGCTTGCCGGTCCGGTGGCTGCGGCACGTGGCCGCTCGCGACGATCCAGGTCACGCATGCCACTGGCAATCCACGCTGCGTATCCGCACATCGCCCCCGAAAGTCAAGCGGAGCCTGCCCGGGAACCTATCGTTTCGGGTTCCGTTCCACGAAGGCTGAATCCCCACGAGGTTGACCCGCATTGTCCTATACCGCCCTGCCGATCGAGGATTACGGCCTGATCGGCGACTGCGTGAGCTGTGCCCTGGTTGGCCGCAACGGCTCGATCGACTGGCTCTGCTGGCCCCGGTTCGACAGCGCCGCCTGCATCGCGGCACTGGTGGGAAGCGAAGAGAACGGCCGCTGGCTGCTGGCACCGAGCAGTTTCAGGAGCAGCAGCCGCAGCTACCGTGACAACGGTCTGGTGCTGGAAACCGTGTTCGAGACCGACACCGGCAGCGTGGCCTTGATCGACTTCATGCCGGTCGGCGTGCCGTCGCCGTCGATCGTGCGGATCGTCGAGGGGCGCAGCGGCAGCGTGGAGATGACCCACGAGCTCAGGCTGCGCTTCGACTACGGCATGTCGGTGCCGTGGGTGACGCGGCTTGCCGACGATGCCGGTATCGTCGCCGTGGCTGGCCCGGCGCAGGTGGTGCTCCGCACCTCGGTGCCGCTCGAGGGCGAGGACATGAAGACCGTGAGCCGATTCACCGTCGCCGCCGGCGAGCGGGTCGGTTTCGTGATGAGCTACGGGCCGTCGCATCTTCCCCCGCCGCTGCCGCTGGACCTCGACCACGTGCTGGCCGGGACGATGAGCTATTGGGAGGAGTGGGTGTCGCGCTGCGCTTATGATGGGCAGCACGACAAGGCGGTGCGCCGCTCGCTGGTGACGCTGAAGGCCCTGACCTTTGCCGAAACCGGCGGCATTGTCGCCGCCGCCACCACGTCCCTTCCCGAGCAGGTGGGTGGCCCGCGCAACTGGGACTACCGGTTCTGCTGGCTGCGCGACGCCACGCTCACCCTCGTGGCGATGATGACCGGCGGTTATTACGACGAGGCGCGCCGCTGGCGCGATTGGCTGCACCGGAGCGTCGCCGGAAGCCCGGAACAGCTGCAGATCATGTACGGCATCGGCGGCGAAAGGCAGCTGATGGAATGGGAGGTGCCCTGGCTGGCCGGCTACGAGAAGTCGCTGCCGGTGCGCGTCGGCAACGCTGCCGCGGGACAGTTGCAGCTTGACGTGTATGGCGAGGTGATCGCCGCCCTGCACCTGGCGCGGCGCGAGAACCTGCGCGACGCCGCCCACGGTTGGTCGCTCCAGGTCGGGCTGCTCGAGCATCTGGAGCAGATCTGGATGGAGCCGGACGAGGGCATGTGGGAGGTGCGCGGCGGACGGCAGCAGTTCACCGTGTCCAAGGCGTTCTGCTGGATGGCGTTCGACCTGTCGATCAAGGACGTCGAGACCTATGACCTTCCCGGGCCGCTGGAGCGCTGGCGCGGCGTCCGTGACACCATCCACCGCACCATCTCGGAGCAGGGCTTCAGCGAGCAGAAGAACAGCTTCACCCAATCCTTCGGCTCGGACGCGCTGGATGCCGGGCTGCTGCTTCTGCCGGTGATCGGCTTCCTGCCACCGGACGACCCGCGCATCGTCGGCACGGTGGCGGCGATCGAGCGCGAGCTGCTGGTAGACGGTTTCGTGCTGCGCTACCGCACCGACGAGACCTCGGACGGGCTGACCGGGGAGGAGGGCGCGTTCCTGGCGTGCTCGTTCTGGCTGGTCGACACCTATGTCCTGCTTGGTCGCTACGAGGAAGCGGAAGCGTTGTTCGAGCGGCTGTGCAGCCTGGCCAACGATCTCGGGCTTCTGGCGGAGGAGTACGATCCACGGCTGAAGCGCCAGGTCGGCAACTTCCCACAGGCCTTCTCGCACGTGGCGCTGGTCAGCGCCGCCGGCCACCTGCGCGACCGCAAGGTGCCGCTGCGCGGCGAGGTGGACGAGGCCGCCTGACGGGCTGCCTCGCGCTAGAACACGTGGTCGAGCGAGGCGACCACGACCACCACTGCCCCCAGCAACAGGGTCACGCTGAGCAGCGAGCGGATGTTGTCGAAGGTGCCCTGTTGCGGGCGTAGCGCCCGTCGCACCGTGCGGAACGGGCCAAAGAACGTGTAGGCAAACACCAGGGCCATGAACACGCCCAGCGCCTGCATGGTCTGGATGTGCCAGTCCGGGTTGTTGAACCCGCCGAGCGGGAAGGCCAGCATCAGCCAGCCGGTGATCAGCACCAGCGGCATCACGTGCCAGACCAGCCGGAAGAAGCGGCGCAGCGTCTGCAGGTGCACCGAGTTGCGCTGCGTGGTGTCGAGCAGGCCGAGGCTTGGGCGAAGCACGAACAGGGCATAGGCAGCACCGCCGAGCCAAGTGGCCCAGCTGAGCAGGTGCACCGCCAATACCAGGCCCCAGAGGGGGCTGGTGCCAAAGGCGTCCGCGCCGTTGCTCATGGTGTGGCCGGTCATGAATGATGTTCCCTCGATGCGGTGCACGCTGATCGCGTTTCCACGCCGCCAAAGCAAGGCGGAACCGGATGGCCAGGCCGGCACGTTGCAGGAAGCTGGAGCGGAAGGGCACGTCGAATGGACCGGATACCGAAGGCTTTGCGCCTGCTGACACCGGACCAGATGGCGTGCCTGGACCGGGCGGCGGCGGCAGCGCCTTCTGGCTCCTACTCGTTGATGGAGAACGCCGGGCGCGCGGTGGCACGGGCGGCGATGCGGCATATGCGGCCAAGCACGGTGCTGGTGCTGTGCGGCCCGGGCAGTAACGGCGGCGACGGCTACGTGGCCGCCCGCCTGTTGGCGCGCGCCGGCTGGCCGGTCACGATCGCCGTTCTGGCGATGCCGGCCGAGAAAAGCGACGCGGCAAAGGCGGCCTCGCTTTGGCGCGGTCCGGTTCGGCGCTTCGATCCGGCGGACGCGTCTCGGGCCGGGCTGGTGATCGATGCCGTGTTCGGCGCTGGCCTGTCGCGAAACGTGGACGGGCTGGCGTGGGACACCCTGGCCGCCGCGCGCCGGGTGCTGGCGGTGGACATGCCGAGCGGGATCGATGGGGCCACCGGACAGGTCATGGGCCACGCGCCGACGGCGGAGCTCACCGTTACCTTTCATCGCGCCAAGCCCGGCCATCTGCTTCTGCCGGGCCGCGACCGGCTTGGCCGCCTGGAGGTGGCCGATATCGGGCTGGGCGCTGCCGCGCCGGGAATGGACGCGTTGGAGCGGGAACTGGTGCGGTTCTGGCGCAACGAGCCCGGCTTGTGGCGCCTGCCCAGGATCGAGGCGGACACGCAGAAGTATAGTCGCGGCGTGGTGAGCGTGTGCGGCGGTGCGCAGATGACCGGCGCCGCCCGGCTGGCGGCAGCCGGGGCGCGTGGCGGCGGTGCCGGGCTGGTGCGCATCGCCGCCGAGCACGGTGCCGACATCTATCGTGTGGGTACGCCCGGCCTGATCGTCGACGACGCGCCCCTGGACATCCTGCTGCAGGATGAACGCCGGCGCGTCTGGGTGTGCGGGCCGGGGCTTGGGCCGGACGAGGTGCGGTTGGCATTGCCCGCTCTGCTTCGGGCGAAGCGGATAGTGGTGGCGGATGCCGGCGCTCTGACGGAAGCTGCCGGCGAGCCGGACCGGCTGCGCGGGGTAAGCGTGGCCACCCCGCATGCGGGCGAGTTCGCGCGCGTGTTCGGCGATCCCGGCACTGACCGGGTGGAGGCCGCGCGGCGTGCGGCGGCCCGGATCGACGGTGTGCTGGTGCTTAAGGGTTCCGA